>CAZPGD010000070.1:0-5343 GCA_964585865.1 uncultured Hungatella sp.
ACGGATGAAGGAACGGTGGCGAATACCAGTCTGTTCTACACGACGCTGAATACCATTGATAACCGGCAGGTGATCCTGCCGAACGGAAATATTACCAAGGCCACTATTGTCAATTTGACGGCGGAGGAGCAGAGACGCCTGGAGATCCGGATCGGCATCAGCTACCAGTCGGATCTGAAGAAGGCCAAAGAAATTCTTCAGGACATATTCGAGCGGCATCCCTGTATTCGTCACGATCAGGAACTGCAGGTATTTGTCAGCGATCTGGAGGAAAATGATGTCCTTCTGGTAGCCAGGGGCTGGGTCGCGACCGCGGATTACTGGACCGCGAAATGGGATATAACGGAAGAACTGAAGCTGTCTTATGACGCGGCCGGGATCGAGATACCGATCCGTCAGGTCGACGTGAATATTCGGGATAATGGGTAAGCAGGCATAAAGGGGCTGTGAAAAGCGGGTGTCTCAACACTGTTTTTCACAGCCTCCTGTTTTTAAAACGAATCTTCAGCGGACTGTTCAGTGAAATGGCCCGGGTGTCAGGACAATGCCTGCTGTTCCAAAATGACCCGTGTGTCAGGACAATGCCTGCTGTTCCAAAATGGCCCGGGTGTCAGGACAATGCCTGCTGTTCCAAAATGACCCGGGTGTCAAGACAATGCTTGTTGTGTCAAAACAGTCGAAAGTGTTGCCAAAACTGTATTTGCTCCGTTAATTTGGGGAACGGCGGAAGTTGCGCAACTTTATAATCGTTCTTGACCGGGGCGAGAGAATGTCTTATACTGTAAATTACAAATCTCGGCGGCGGGTTCTCCGGCTGCCGGATTTCTGGAATTTCTATATTCCTGAGCGGTGTTTCACCAATGATTCAATGCGTTTTGCGGCCGATACTTCAGAAGGGAAGGAGTGGTGTTTTTGATTGCCGGAATCCGGCAGACGGCGTGATGGTACGGCAGGTCACGGAAGAAATTTGTGGTATTCAGAAAGGACGGTTTTATGAGAAACAAAATATGGAAAGCGTTCTTCCCGGGAATCTTAGCCGCGGGAGCGCTCCTGTATGTTTTCGCGTTTCCCTGTATGGCCGCGAGGTTCCCGAGCCGGATGGTCCGGAACAGGGCGGAAACGGAATACGGCGAAAGCAGGAAAGAGTTTTCTTTGGAACAAATGCTGAAAATCGCGAAGGAACAGGAAGCGGTTCTGACAGGAGAAGCCCCGGACCGTTTTCCGGACAGCCGTTTTCTGGTAAGGAACCGGGAAGAAAATGATCTTCGCGTCGCGTCGGCCGCGGGCGGCTGCTTCGCGTCCGGCGGTTCGGAAGCCGTGTTCTATGCGGTCGGGGAGAATTATGTGCCGGAAGGAAGCGTCCTGCCGGCGGTTTATGGCCGCGGAATCGAATATTCCTGTTCCACGGAGTGTGACACGGAGCGGGATGGGAAGCAATATGTTCTGACGCGGTTCGCGGCCAGACGGACGGGAGAAAGCGGCGAAGCGGGTGAAAACGACGGGACAGACGGAGACGATGGGACAGGCGGAGGCAGCGGAACGGGCGGAAGTCAGAGTCTGAACAGGAAATATTGGAATCCGGGGGACGTGGTGACCCGAAAATTGGGCGGAAAGACTTACCGGTTTTGCTGCGTTGACCAGAATTACCGGGAAGAGAGTACCTCCGGACAGAGTTTGGCGCTGTTCCTTTGTGAATCCGTGATTCCGGCGGATACGGGGTCCCGTTATATTTATGAGCAGAAAGAGGACGGCCGTTATGACTATGTCTTTTATCCGGGACCGCTGACGGAATTTGGCGAAAGTTCCGAATACAAAGATTCGGCGGTCCGGAAATGGCTGAAGCAGCAGGAAGAGAAAGCGGAAGGAATTCCCGCCGTAAATACGGGAGTGGACCGCGGCTGCCGGGGACAGACCGCGGTCGGGGCATACAGCCGGCTGGATCCGGCCGATTTGAGATTTTACGATATGGGAAAGCAGATTCTGACGGACCGGTATTTTATCCTGTCCGTGGAAGAAGCGCTGCATTACCGGGATTTTCTCTGGCGGATAGACGGCTGCGATGAGGAGGAAAGCGGCCGCCGGGCAGAACCGTGCGCGAAGGGCTACTGGCTGAGAACCCCGGCGGGTAACAGATTCGGAGGGGATACGGATTGTGTATATGTGGTGGATCTGATAGATGGAAATCTGCATCCGCAGCCGGTGCGCGCGAGCGGATGGGACGGTGCGGAAAAAACGGGCGGCGAGACGGATATGACCTGCCCGGCAGGGGTGAGGCCGGCGTTTGTCCTGCCGCAGGAGAATTGACGGAACGGGACGGAAAAACCGTGCCCGGCAAACGAATGGGAAAGCAGGAGGAACATGTATGCGGAAAAACAGAAAGAAGCGGGCTGCCTGCGCGCTGGCCGCGGTGATGCTTGCCGCCGGGATGGAAGTCTGGACGGCCGTACCGGCGGCGGGGGACAGTGGCAGTCGGATAATGGAAGCGGCGCGAACGGCGGGTGAGACGGAGGATGCAAGGGAAGAAGCGGGCGGAACGGTCGGCCGGGAAGAAACTGAAGCGCCGGAAGGCGGGACGAACGCAGCGCCCGGCCGGCAGGAAGCGGGAAATCCGGGGGTAGCAACCGCGCCGGAAGCGGAAACCGGCCGGGATACGTTTCGGGAGCCGGTTGATTCGGGAAAAGAAGCAAGGGCGGCCGCCTCGGAAGATCTGTGGGAAGGGTGGCCGGAAGAGATAACGTTCCAGGGAGACGGAAGCGAAGAAAATCCCTTCCGCATCCGCTCCCTCTCTCATCTGATGGAGTTGTCCCGCGCCGTTTCGGAAGGAGAGGATTTTGAGGGCAGTTATTTTAAATTGATGAAAGATCTGGATCTGAGTGAAATAGAAGAGAATTCCGGACGCTGGAATCCGATCGGCTGGTACCGGAGCGCGGAGGAGATGGAGCGAGACGCCATTCATCCGTTCCGGGGCAATTTCGACGGAGGCGGGAGGAAAATCAAAAATCTGAATATTATCCAGACGGATAACGCGCTGAGTGAAATCGGCCTTTTCGGCGCAATCGACGGGGGAACGGTCAAAAATCTCACGGTTGAGGCCGGCAATATCTGCGGCGCGGACAACGCGGCGGTGCTTGCCGGGACGGTACGCGGCAATGCCGTTATCCGCCAGGTGACGGTGTCCGGCTATGTGTCCGCCAAAAACGGACAGGAAGGCCATGCCGGAGGGATCACGGCTTATGTGGACGGAGACGGAGGCCGGGCGGTGATCGAAAACTGCACCGCCGACGGGATTGTTCTGCAGTCGGACCGGACGGAAGGATGCACGGGCGGGATTGCCGGGAAAGCGGTTTCCGCTGTTCTTTCGGATAACCGGGTCAAAACGGGGGACAGGAACGCCAACCGGATCCAGGGGCTCGGATACGCGGGCGGCATCGCGGGAAGCATGGAAGATACGGACATCTGGAATTCCTATGTGGAAGGTACGGTAGGCGGGAACCGCGGCAGAGCGGCGGGCGGTATCGTGGGCGCGTATGTAAGCGGAAATCTGGTACTGGCACGTTTTGCCGGGGAGATCGGCAGATCCGGGATGGGAAGCATGTCCAGGGAAGGTACTTTTATCGGAACCGGCGAGGGCGGACACGCGTTCAGCTACGGTACGGATCCGGGAGACAATCTGGCGTATCTGTTTGCGGATTCGCCGGATAAAGCCAGAACGGTGTCCGGCTCCGACATCGACGGGGATAACCGGTTTTCCCTGTCCGCGCATATCGGGTACTGGATGGATGGCCAGAGGACGTTTCGTCTTGTATCCGGGAACCGGGAAAATGACGGGGACGGCAGGTTCTTTTACGAGGAACTGGAAGACGGGGTGCGGTTTATCATCACGGAAAAACTGCAGAATGAGTTTACGGCGGAGGACGCCGCGAGCGGGCAGGGGTTCCGCCTGGATCATTTCGCGCCCGGAACGCAGGGACAGCCCGTGCCCGGGTACCTGTTGTCCGTTCCCAGGATCGACGCGCGCAACGCGGACGGTACGTATGATACGGATGTGGCCTCTCTGACGGCCATGCCGGAGGGAAATCTTTCATATTACCGGGCGATTGATAAAAACAGCGCGGCGGCGGTGACTGCGGGAACGACGGTAAAAGTGGTTACGGCCCCGAAGAACCGGGAGAACTGCCGGTACCAGATGCCGGCGGACGAAAGCGGGCAGGGAGGAGTAAAAGCGCCGGTTTATATCAACGCCATGGGCAGACAGGTTCCCATGACCTATATGTCGGACGGAACCTACACATTTACGATGCCGGAACGGGATACGCAGATTAATGCGGAATACGTAAAAGTGACGACGGAACTGGCGGTGACGCCAGGCGAGATGGAGATATCGGTCGTCCATACGCGGTCAGGAGACAGGAAGGATCCGGATATCGTGACGGAGGTGCGCAATGACGGAGGCGTGCTGATTGCCAGATATATCGACGGGTCGCAGGATCATTCGGTTGCGGTCCAGCCCGTAAATATTCACTGCGAACATAATCAGTCGGGCAGCGTTGCCGATCAGACGGTCCGGTGGTCGGTTGATGACAGCGGTCTGCTCTCCCTGATCGCGGACAGCGGATATACGAAGCGGGACGCGCAGGTATTGCCGGATCTGACCGGGGACTTTATACAAAATATCCTGACGGAACAGCTGGGAACGCAGGCGGACAGCGGGTACGCGGAAGCCATTCGCCCGGAAGTGTACCGGAAAAGGGCCGTGGTGACGGCGGCGTCCAATCCGGAGACATCGGCGGATCACAGAGCGGTATATGGCAACTGCAAGGTAACGGTGTCGTTCCAGATTCTGGATCATACTACAAGACGTGTGGAAGGATTGCAGCTGGACCGCAGCGACATTGTCCTGACTGTGACACGCAGACTGACGGGAAACCGCCGGTACCCGTCTGAAACGATTACCTGCTCCGGTCCGGTGGTCCTGGAGGCATCCCTGTATCCGGAACGGCCGTTTTATAAGAATGTGTCGTGGAAGGATAAAGGAAGCGGTTCCGTAATCCTGTTGACGCCGGAAGGGCCGAACGGCTCTCAGTGCCGGGTAGGGGTCCGGTATGATCCGGCGGGCGCGTCCAATCCGGCGTGGATCCAGAATGTGATTAATGAAGATAACCGGAAACGGCGGGAGAATCCCGGCGGGACAATCGGGGGATCGGCGGTGCGGGAAGAGACCGTGACGGCTACATCGGAAGACCAGACCCACGGGATCGTGACGGCGTCCTGCAGGGTAACGCTCCGTTTTGTTACCGACGACCGGACGGTAATACGAAGCGGAGGCTCGGGCGGGAGTTCCGG
>CAZPGD010000070.1:5443-7622 GCA_964585865.1 uncultured Hungatella sp.
TCCGCGGGTTCGGGCGGTCCCGGCGGCGGTTCGGGGCAGCCGGGAGACAGGGGACAGAATACGGCAGTTCCGGCGGGAGGCGGCCCGGGTGTGACCGGAACCTGGACCCAGGTTCCCGGCGGATACTGGAAATTCGTTTCCGAAGGGAGATTATACCGCGGCGAATGGGCTTATATTGTGAATCCCTACGCCGACGCGGCAAAGGGACAGCGGCCCGCGGACTGGTTCTATTTTGACCTTGAGGGGCACATGCTGACCGGCTGGCAGTGGATCAGGGCGGCCGATGGGGAGACATACTGCTATTATCTGAACGAGGCGGCGGACGGTACAAAAGGCGCCATGTTCAGCGGTACGACAACTCCGGACGGGTACCGGGTCGATGATTCCGGAGCTTGGATCGTGAACGGCGTCCGGCAGACGAAACAGGAAAATGAGCGGACACACGGCGGGAACGGCCCGTGAGGAAGGGATATATGCGGGGGACAAAAAGAAGGATCCTGTCAGGATGGATGGCAGCGTTCTGTTTCTGCGCGGCGGTACTGGCGTCTTTTGAAGCGACGGTGCTGGTCAGTCATGCGGGAACATTTTACGGAAGGAATATCTGGAAAGGACCGTCGGAAGTTCTGATGGGTTCCCGAAGAAATTACCTCTACCGATGGAGCGACGGAAAACGAATGACATTCTGCCTCGCTCCCGGGAAACGTATGAACAGCGGCGTCACGGCGGTGGTAAAAGCGACCCGCATAGATGATGAGGAAATCCCTTATGTAAAAAGCCGGGAGGATTACGCGAAACTGGCCATGATCTGCGACTGGTTCGAAAGAAACGGCTCTGTCTCTGCCGGAAATGCCGTTTACGCGGCGGCCCAGGCGGCCGTATGGGCCATCGCGGAGACCGGATGGGAACAGGCGGAACGGCTGGAACAGATCGTGGACAAGCATGTGCCGGGAACGAACGAACAATGGAAAAGTCTGAAGGCGTATGTGGAAAATACGGATGTGCCGCAAACGGGATTTCCCGGCTGGCTTGGCATGTCGCCGGAGGAGGCCGGGAAAAAACCGCAGTTTATGGTCCAAAAAGACGGCGTCTGGACTGCGGAATTTGATATTTCCGCCGTTCCGCAGCTGGCGGATGCGGATTGGCGGTTCGAGAACGGAACGGGCGGATGGGCGAAGAAAGCGGAAAACGGAAAGCTGATTTTTACCTGTACGGGCAGTCCGGCGGAGGGACAGACCGTCTCCGCCCCGCTGCCTCCCGGCATGGCGGTCTGGGGGAAAAATACGGTAACGCTCGATATCTATATTCCCGTGGGGGACCGCGGGCATCTTCAGCCCATGATTACCGCCGGGGCCTATGAACCGAGGGTTTATCTGCGTCTGGCGACGCAGGAGAGCGTGCCGGGAAAACAGGATTTTGGTCTGCAGATCTTTGAGCACCGGGAAATATTTACGGCACATTATCTGCTGGAACTGAATAAATATTGCGCGGAAACCGGACAGCCGCTCGAAGAGGCGGTGTTCCGCGTACTGGAAGCCTTTGACGGCAGTCAGGTGAGCGGGAATATCAGTCCGGAAAACATGACTCCCTCGCCCGCCAGGTGGGAAGATTTTAAAATCTGCGCTCATGAGATTACCGACGGCAACGGACATTTGTCTCATGAAGATGTTAAAAAATATGAATACAGCAAAACATACTGTAACGGGCACCCGGAACCGGAGTATCTGGAAGTGCCGGAATTTGTATCGGACCCGGTGACCGGGTGGAACAACGCGGAAGAGATCGCGGCGGCGGAAGCGGAAAATGAGGCGATGCGGGAGCAATGGCTGACTTTGATGGAGGCGTGCGGGGAGCATACAGATTTTCACGGAGAGGAAGAGGGGGAAGGTCTGCGAAGAATGCTGGAAGACCGGCAAAGAACTTATGAAAGATTTATTCAGCTGCGGTATGATTACACCTTCCAGGAAACGCAGGCCCGGTATGGGTATATCCGCCACGGTGAACATAATGATGATGAAGAAATACCGGTGGTAAGGATATCGTCCTCGGAGGCCGGCGGAACGTATGAACGTATCCGGAGAGAAGTGCGGGTAAACGAGGATGTGGAGGGCGGAATATCCGGGAGGAGCGCCCCAAAGACGGATACGCCGGACGAGGATGTTCCGGGAGGGCCGGGGAGCAG
>CAZPGD010000071.1:0-7360 GCA_964585865.1 uncultured Hungatella sp.
AATAAAACGCGATTTCCCATGTCTTTGCGCGGTGGATCCCGGTTACGGGATCATCCAGAAGTCTCTTCGTCATGTCTTTTCCTTTCTTTCCCCTTGCTTATCCCCCCTTGCGGGCAGGCAACTTCCCACGCTTCTCTCCCCTCGCGGAACGGTCCCGACACGGCCGAAGCGTATCTTCCGGTCTCTGTTTCTTCTCCTTTTCGTCCTTGAATCGATTATTTTAACCGCACGGCCTCCGGCCGCCGCGCCGGGGTAAGACAGCCGAAACGCACCGCCCCCTCTCCTGCGCCCCGGCAATTCCGACAAAAAATACGGTTACAAACAGGGAAATTTCCCTTGTTATAAACAGTATAGCGCACTTTTTTATAATGAAAATTGTGAATATTGCTTGACACATTGTAAAACTTGTTATAAGCTGAATACGTTCCGTTGCGGAACCTGGAAGGAGGCGCCGCCATGTCCCAGACTTTCGATCCGCGGCAGTATATGTTGTCCCGGAACTTTGAAATTTTTCATTACCGGGACACGAATCTGGACAATGTAAATCTGCACCATCACGATTTTTATGAGATTTATTTCTTTATGAACGGGGACGTGGAATATTTCATCGAGAACCGCACCTACCGTCTCCTGCCGTCAGACATGCTCCTTATCAGCCCGCTGGAACTTCACCAGCCCCGGATCAATCAGAATATTCCTTATGAAAGGATCGTCGTATGGTTCGGCAAAAGCTTTCTTCAGCGTTTTTCCACGCCGCGGACCAACCTGGCGGCCTGCTTTGACTCCGCTTCCCCGTACCATACCAACCTGCTGCGCTTCGATCCCGCCATGCGGGAAAATATCTTCCGGCTGCTCCTGCGGCTCTGCGATACGGTGGAAAATCCCGACTACGGCGAAGATTTGATGGCGACCAGTCTTGTTATCGCCCTTCTGGTGGAGATCAACCGGGCGGCGAGGACGGCCCGGCCGGATAAAGGGGAAGACGTTCCGTCCAAAGACTCCGATCCGTCCTCTTCGCTGATTTCCGGCGTTCTGGACTACATCAATAAACACTACAATGAAGATCTCACGCTGGATTCCATTTCCAGCCGCTTTTTTACCAGCAAATGGCACCTGTCCCATGAATTCAACCGGCTGGTCGGCACCGGTGTGCACCGCTATATTACCCAGAAAAGGCTGGCGGTCGCCCGCCAGATGCTTTCGGACGGAGTTTCGCCCACCGACGCCTGCCGGTATTGCGGATTCAACGATTACGCCAACTTCTACCGGGCCTTCAAAAAGATTTATGCCATCAGCCCGAAGGAATACCTGACATTCTCCCGGGAAAACGAGATCCGCCGGAAGGCATAAATCGCGCCTTATCTGCCCCTCGCATTCACTCTTTCTTCATAAAGTTCCGGAAGCCGGAACTGTATATTTCCGTCCCGTCCGGGCGGATCCACATGGCCTCGACACCGTCCAGGCTCTCGATAAACGCCAGTCCCGTCTCCGCTTCCATATTGAACACGGCCGTTGACAGACCGTCCGCCCGCGCGGAATCCCCGCAGAGAATCGTTACGGACGCGTATTCCCGCCATGGGGCCAGAAGTGACGGGTGAATGATGTGATGGTACTGCACCCCGTCCACCGTGTAGAACCGTTGGTACGTCCCGCTCGTGACCAGCGATTCCCCGCGCAGTTCCATGGTATGCAGGTACGCTTCGCCGCTTTCCGGATCCGGGTTCTGAATCCCGACCGCCCAAGGCGTCCCGTCCCCCTTGGCACCGATGGTCCGGATATTCCCGCCCGCGTTAATCATCGCGCCCGTCAGCCCCTCTTCCATAAGCCTCTCCGCGGCCCGCTCCGCCGCGCAGCCTTTGGCGACGGCACCCACGTCCAGACTCATCCGCGGATCTTCCAGATATACCGTAGACGCTCCCTCATCAATTACCATGCGGGTAATATCCGTATGCTCCGCCGCTTCCCGCAGCAGCTTTTCCGGCGGAACCTCCGCGTGCTCCGGATCCGCCAGCCCCGCTTCCCGGTACGTGTGCCACAGGGAAAGCACGCTCCCCATGGCAATATTAACCGCTCCGTCTGTTTCATCATACAGTTCCCTTCCATATAAAAGCAGATCTATAATCCGCCTGTCCACCTCGACGGGACGGATCCCCGCGTTGTCGTTAATGGTCTTGATATTGTTCAGACCGTCATAGTCATGATAAATATCAAAGAGCCGGTGACAGGCGGACAGTTCCTCATACAGGATCGCGTCATGGGCGCGGAACGCTTCTTCGTCCTTCTCATACGCGACAAAAGTCGTGATGGTATCAAACAGATCATAATACTGCGACTCGTACCGCCGCGTCTTCCGCGCGGCCTGCCCGCAGCCGGCCGCCGGCGCCAGAACCGCCAGCGCAAGGAACGCCAGCACAAGCCGCGCCGCGCCGCGCCCGCTCCCGTGCCGCTTCATCCGCTCCGGCTCAGACTTCCCGCGGCGTTTCGCTCTCTCCGTCCCGGACTTCCCGCGGCGCTTCCATCCTTTCCCGCTCAAACTTCCCACAGCGTTCCTTCCTCTCCCGCTCAATTCTTCCGCGGCATTTCATCCCCTCTCGCCGGCTCGAACCCCCCATAGAACAAATAAAAAAGCGTTTTCCCTCCTTGCCTGTTCGGAAAGTCCGTGCTATAATTACAGATTAAGGAAACTTGGAAAACGAGGTACACTCATGAAAAACCTGCTCAATAAGTACCGCCACGCATGGCTGCTTCTATATTTCGCGATTTATCTGCCGTGGTTCTTCTGGCTGGAAAAAGCCGTTGCCGGCGATTATCATGTGATACACGTCCGTCTTGACGACTGGATCCCGTTTAACGAATATTTTATCATTCCGTACCTTTCCTGGTTCTTTTATATCGGGATTTTCATGGCGTACTTTTTCTTTACCAACAAAAAGGATTTTTACCGGTGCTGCGCGTACCTGTACCCGGGCATGACCATCTGCCTGATTATCTATACCGTTTTCCACAACGGCATCGACCTGCGGCCCGTCGTGGATCCCGGGAAAAATTTCTGCTCATGGCTGGTCGCAATGCTCCACAAGGTGGACACTTCCACCAATACCTTCCCGAGCATCCACGTATTTAACGCCGTCGCCATGCATATCACCATAGTCCGGAGCGAAACACTGGGCCATCGCCGCGGCGTCCGCGCGGGGTCTCTCGTACTCTGCGTCCTGATCTGCCTGTCCACGGTTTTTCTGAAACAGCACTCCGTGGCCGACATCGTCGGAGCGCTGGTCCTGATCTATTTGCTGTATCCGCTGGTCTACGGCAGTTCCGGCAGATCCTACGAAGTATCCGAAAAGAAATTCACCCGAAAGGCCCTTGGCTGACAGCCGGGGCTTTTTTACGTTGGCCGCCAGCCAGCCTTTTCGCCTCAGCCGTCAGCCGCCTCTTCTGCCACAGCCGCCAACCGGCCTTTCTGCCCCAGCCGTCAGCCAGTCATTTCGCCACAGCCGTCAGCCAGTCTTTTCGCCTCAGCCGTCAGCCGCACTTTTGCCTCAGCCGCCAGCCGCCTCTTTTGCCTCAACCGCCAGCCACAGCCTTTTTGCCACAGCCGTCAGCCGGCTTTTTCACATCTGCATCCCGCCGGCGCCCTTGTAAACATCCGCCACATCGCTTACCGTTACAAAAGCCGCCGGATCGATTTTCATGACGATGTTCCTCATTTTTGAAATCTGGAAGCGGTTCACCACAAAATAAACGATGGTTTTCTCCGCGTTTGAATACCCGCCGACGGCGGCAATCTTTGTCGTGCCGCATTCAAATTCCGCGATCAGGGCGTCGCTTATTTCCCGCGCCTTGTCCGTAATAATCATGACCTCTTTCGAGCGGTCAAACCCTTCGATTATGAAATCAATCGTTTTCAGCCCCGCCGCGTAGGTGACAATGGAGTACAGCGGCAGGATCCAGCTGTGAATAATGAACCCGCAGACAATATACAGCAGCACATTGTAGACCATCACGAACGTCCCGACGGTGACGTTCAATTTCTTCGCGAATATGACAGCCATGACCTCGATCCCGTCAATGGCCCCGCCGCACCGGATCGTCAGCCCGCTCCCCACTCCCGAAATAATGCCGCCGAACAGCGCGCAGAGCAGCAGATCCTCCCCCGCGAGCGGCGACGCCATGCTCACATCAATGGGAAGCACATCGGTTATCAGCCAGGAAGCGGCGGAGTACACCGCGACCGTAAACAGCGAATAAACGGTAAACGCCGCGCCCTGCTTCTTCAGTCCGAAAAGGAAGATCGGAACATTCAGCACAAGAAGAAAAAAGGACAGCGAAAAGGCTTCCGGCGTGATCTGCGAAAGCAAAATGGACGTCCCCGAAATGCCGCTGTCATAAAGGTGCACGGGAGCCAGAAAAATTGTCACACCGAACGCGTTGATGCAGCCGGCCAAAAACAGGAATAAAAAATTCCGCGCCCGCAGGGTTCCGAGATTTTTTAAAAAAGTACCGCTTTTACTGTTTGTGATTTTATCTTTCGTATCCATAATTTTTCCCTCTTATCCGTTCACCTTTCTCTTACCCTCTCTTAAAATCGTCCCTTCGTTTTCCGTTTGCATGTCCGCACACTGCCTTCATCCGTTCGCCTGCCGCCTACTTCTTTCAAATCCCGCCGACGCCAGGAACCGCCCGAAAGCCTCCCGGCCCTCTTTCGTACATTTATATACGCCCGCGTCCTCCAGCACTTTCGCGAACGCCAGCCCCACTTCCCGCCGCAGGATCTCCTGCACGTTATCCGCCGTAACCGAGCGGTAGGCGGGCAGAAAGCTTTTCACCCACGCCGCGTGCCCGGCGATGGACGGCTCGGAAGCCGCGTCCTTCCCGGCCGCGATAAATTCGCCCAGAAGCGCCATTTCGTCCTTCAGACGGGCCGGAAGCACCGCCAGCCCCATGACTTCGATAAGACCGATATTCTCCTTCTTGATGTGGTGCAGTTCCGGATGGGGATGGTAGACGCCCAGCGGAAATTCTTCCGTGGTGATGTTATTGCGCAGCACCAGATCCAGCTCGAATCTGCCGCCGTTTTTGCGGGCAATCGGCGTAATTGTATTGTGGGGTTCGCCGCCGGTCTCCGCGTAAATAAACGCGTCCTCATCGGTATAGTCTCTCCACGCGGCCAGCACCCCGGCCCCCAGATCGATCAGGCGGTTCGGGTCCCCGGCGCGCAGGCGCAGCACCGACATGGGCCAGCGGACAATGCCGGCCTCCACATCCTCATAGCCCGGCTTTTCATAAAGAACTTCCATGGGGGCTCTGGCCATGGCGAACATATAGCGGCCGCCCTGGAAATGGTCGTGACTGAGAATCGAGCCGCCCACGATGGGCAGATCCGCGTTGGAGCCAAGGAAATAGTGCGGGAACATTTTCACGAAATCAAACAGTTTGACAAACGTGGCGCGCTCAATCTTCATGGGCACGTGCCGTCCGTTAAACACGATGCAGTGTTCGTTATAATACACATAGGGGGAATACTGGAACCCCCACAGGCTGCCGTTAATCGTGAGGGGAATGACCCGGTGATTGCCGCGGGCCGGGTGATCGGCACGCCCCGCGTAGCCCACATTTTCCATACAGAGAAGGCATTTCGGATAACCGCTCTGTTTCGCCAGTCTGGCGGCGGCAATGGCCTTTGGATCCTTCTCCGGCTTGGACAGGTTCACGGTGATGTCCAGATCGCCGTACGCGGTTCTCGTCTTCCATTTCATATCCCGGCAGACGCGGTACCGGCGGATATAGTCGGAGTCCCGGCTCAATTTGTAGAAATAACCGGTGGCCTCCTCCGGCGAATGTCCGTAATGCGCCCAGAACCGCTCCTCAACCTCGTGCGGCAGGGGCACCATGCAGTTCATCAGTTTCGTGTCCAGAAGATCCCGGTACGTGACCGTGTTCTCCTTCAGCACGCCCGCCTCGGCGGCAAAGTCCAGAAGTTCCGCCAGAATCTCTTCCAGACCGGCGTACGCCCGGCGCTCCGCGGGTTCTTCGTATTCGTCCATTTGCAGCGTTTCCAGAATGCGGTTGATCACATAGTTCCGGTCCGTCTCCGTAATCAGCCCCGTGTTGATTCCATACTGTGCCAGTGCCGCGATTGCGTCAAATACCATCTTCCGTTCCTCCTTAACTTCTCTGCTGCCCTTTGCCGCTTTCCGCCGCTCATTACGGCTTTTCCGCTACTCTTTTCCGCTTTCCCGTTTTTCTTTTCCGCTTCTTCCGCTCTTTGCCGCTTCACCCTCCCATTACAGCTTTTCCGCCGCTCTTTGCTGCTTCACCACGCTCATTACGGCTTTCCTGCCATTCTTTGCCTCTTTTCCGTTATTCCTTGCCGCTTCCCCGCCGCTCCTTGCCGCCTTTCCCCGCTCATTATGGCTTTCACGCCGCTTTTTGCTGCTTCTCCACTCATTACGGCTTTTCCGCCTCTATTTTCTGCTTTCCCGTTATTCCTTGCCGCTTTCCCCGCTCTCTACGGCTTTTTCACCGTTCTTTACAGTTTCTCCGCCGCCTTTTGGATGCGCTTCGTCACCAGCCCGCCCAGCAGACCGATCAGCGCGCCGGCCACGCAGCCCGCCAGCAAAAGAAACGGCAGATAATAGAATACGCCGGCCGTTCGCGTCACGAACGCCGCCACCGCCAGCTGTCCGATATTATGCGCCACCCCGCCGATGATGCTTACACCGGTCTGGTCGAACCATCCGGCCTTTTTCACCGCTATCATCAAAATCAGACTGAGCGCGCCCCCCGCCAGACTGTACATCATACTGAACATGTTGCCAAACGTCAGCCCCGCCAGCAGGATACGCACCAGCGATACGGCTATCGTGCCGGGAACTCCCACGGTATAGAGCCCCAAAATGGTGACTAGATTCGCCAGCCCCAGTTTCACTCCCGGTATAGGGATCGGAAGCGGCAGAATAGCCTCTATGTAACTGAAAATAAAGGCCAGCCCAATCAGCATTCCATAGACCGCCGCGCGGCCGGCCGCTTTCTTCATCATATATATCCGCTCCGTCATTCCCGCGACACGGGCAATTCATTCCCACAACACGGACAGCCCATTCCCAAACACATGTGCCATCCCCGTGCCAATAACAATAGCAGTTCAAGCCCTCACCGGCGTTACCGCATATAGAAAGTTTACCACATCCGCGGCTTCTCTTCAATCCGAATTTATGGTATGATAACGAGGAAAGCGTCGATGACGCTTGCGTCAATCGACGTTTGACGAGTATCCCCCATCGAGACGCCAGTCGAGATGGTATGATAACGAGGAAAGCGCCGATGACGCTTGCGTCAATCGGCGTTTGACGAGTATCCC
>CAZPGD010000072.1:0-5664 GCA_964585865.1 uncultured Hungatella sp.
CCGGAGCAGACTTCCGTCACGGGGTCCCTATCCGCGCGGCGAGCAACCGGGCCCGCGGGAACGTAAGTCCCGTTTTCAGACTTTCCGTCAGCGTCTTCCTGTATGTTTCCGGTTCTTCCAGAAGAATTTCGGCGATTTTCATCAGCGGTTCGACCGCTCCGCATTCGCTTCCGAAGCACAGGCGGTCCACCACGCCTAAGCTGTCCAAAAGCGCCGTGCCGCAGGCCGCGAAATCCTCCGCGCTGCCGGTGGAGAAGACCGCGGGCATTTCAAGCACCAGATCGGCCCCCGACAGAAGCGCCATTCTGGCGCGAACGTATTTGTCAAAAATCGCGGGCGCGCCCCGCTGCACGAAATCGCCGCTCATGGCGACGACGCAGTAGTCGGCCCCCGTCCGCTCGCGCGCCATGCGAAGCTGGTAAGCGTGCCCGTTATGAAGCGGATTGTATTCCGCGATGATGCCCGTCACATGCATAATATTCCGTTCTCCGTTCGTTTTCCCGTCCGGATTTCCGTCCGGTTCCCTGTTCGTTTTGCTTCCGTTTTCCTGCTCGATTTTCACTCCGTTTTTCGTCCGTTTTCATTCGATTTTCTGTCCGGTTTTCGTCCGGTTTCCCATACGATTTTCTGTCCGGTTCTGTTTGAATTTCCGTTCGTTCCCCTGTTCGTTTCCCTGCCGATTTCCCTGCCGATTTCCGTCCGGTTTCGTTCCGCTTTTTGTCCGGTTTCTTTCCGATTTCCTGCCCGGTTTCTTTCCGATTCCCTGTTTGTTTCCTTTCCGGTTTCTGTCCGGTTCCCTGTTCTTTTCCCCCGGCTTTCGTCCGATTTTGCTCGATTTCCTGTCCGGTTTCCGTCCCCCGCTCCCCTTCCTCCCTCTCCGTATTATAAACGCTTTCCCCCGTAACGTAAAGCGCGGAATGGAATCCGCATTCCGGCGCCCGTTTTCCTTCCGCCTAAACGTTTGCGCCCGTTCAGCAAAAAATGCAAATTATTTTCCGGGCGGGGCTTGAAAAATAATCCGAAAGCCCCTAAAATAATACTGACGTCGCGGCCGTGGGGCCGGGAAAAATTCATAGACAGGAGAGGATATCATCATGAAATTTATTGTTGAGACAAGCGCGCGACACATTCATTTGACACAGGCGGATCTGGATGCCCTGTTCGGCGAAGGCTACCAGCTGACCAAGAAAAAAGATTTATCCCAGCCTGGACAGTACGCCTGCGAGGAGAGAGTCACCATTGTGGGGAGCAAGAAGGAATTAAAAGGCGTGTCGATCCTTGGCCCGCTTCGGAAGGCCACCCAGGTGGAACTGTCCCTGACGGACGCCCGCTCCATCGGCGTTACGGCTCCCGTCCGTGAGTCGGGCGACACGGCCGGCAGCGGCGCCTGCAAAATCATCGGCCCCAAGGGCGAGATCGATATCTCCGAGGGCGTAATTGCCGCGAAGCGCCATATCCACGCGACGGTGGCGGACGCGGAGGCGCTGGGCGTGAAAAACGGCGACATCGTGAGCGTGAAGATCGACACCGACGGCAGGAGCCTGATTTTCGGCGACGTGGTCGTCCGTGTCAGCGATTCCTATGCGCTGGCGATGCATATTGATACCGACGAGTCCAACGCGGCCGGATGCGCGGGCCAGGTCATGGGCGAGATCGTGCGGTAGCAGTCCTTCCCAATAATCGTAAAGGAGATCGGTCAAAATGAAAATATTAGTTGTCAACTGCGGAAGTTCCTCTCTGAAATACCAGCTGATCGACATGGACAACGAGGGCGTGATCGCCAAGGGCCTGTGCGAGAGGATCGGGATTCACGGCTCCAAACTGACCCACCAGCCGGCAGGCAGAGAGGAATACGTCGTGGAAAGCCCCATGCCCGACCATCATGTCGCTATCGAGATGGTGCTGGAGGCCTTGCAGGATCCGGTGCACGGCGTAATTGCAAATACGGATGAGATTACCGCCATCGGCCACCGCGTTCTCCACGGAGGGACCAAATACAGCGATTCCTGCCTGGTAACGGACGATGTGAAGGCCGTTATCCGCGAGTGCTTCCCCCTGGGGCCGCTGCATAATCCGGCGAACCTTATGGGGATCGAAGCCTGCGAAGCCGCGATGCCGGGCAAGCCGAACGTGGCGGTATGGGATACGGCTTTCGGCATGAAAATGCCGGAGAAAGCCTATATGTACGCCATTCCTCGCGAATACTCTGAAAAATACAGCATTCGCCGCTACGGATTCCACGGTACCAGCCATATGTTCGTATCCGGCGAAGCGATCAAATTCGGCCGGCTCGATCCGCGGAATGCCAGAGTGATTGTCTGCCACTTAGGCAACGGCGCCAGTATTTCCGCGTCCGTCGGCGGCAAATGCGTCGATACCAGCATGGGCCTGACTCCGCTGGAAGGGTTGATTATGGGGACCAGAAGCGGCGACATCGACCCGGCTGTCGTGCAGTTCATCTGCAAAAATGAGAACAGGAGCGTGGACGACGTTCTGAATATCCTGAATAAGAAATCCGGCGTGCTGGGCATGAGCGGCGTATCCAGCGATTTCCGCGATCTGGGAGCGGCCGCAGACGCCGGCAACCATAACGCGCAGGTCGCGCTGGAGGCGTTTATCTACCGGGTCGCCAAGTACATCGGCGCCTATACGGCGGCTATGAACGGCGTGGACGCCATCGCGTTTACCGCGGGCGTGGGTGAGAACGACAAGAAGACCCGGAAGGCCATCTGTCAGTATCTGGGGTATCTCGGCGTAAAGATCGACGACAAAGCCAACGACGTCAGAGGAAAGAACGCGGTGATCTCCGCTCCGGATTCCAAAGTGAAGGTCATGCTGATCCCGACCAATGAGGAGCTGGCCATCGCCCGCGAGACGCTGCGGCTCGTGCAATAATTCCGTTTTTTACTGTCTGTCCCCCGCCGTCCGGCCGCGTCGGAAACTGTATGGCCGGGGCGGGGAGAAAATTCTTTTGGGAGAGGGAAAATTATGTTTTGTACACAGTGCGGGAAAGAAATTCCGGAAGGCACCCGGTTCTGTTCCTATTGCGGGGCCCCGGTTATGACGAAAAAAGAGGTTCCGCCGCAAACGGCGGGAGCATCCCCCGTGAGCGGGACGCAGGCTGCTCCTTCGGCGGGGTCGGGAGCCGCGCCGGAAACCGGAGCGGAAATGCCGTCCGCGCCAAAAGCGGACGCGTCTTTTGCGGGTGACACGGGAAGCGCCGCGGCCGGAGCGGACATGTACCGCGCCCCGGCGCGCCGGTTCTGCATCCATTGCGGGAAGGAAATCCCGGCGGGCACCGCTTTTTGTCCTTATTGCGGAGCGCAGGTCATGGCCGGGAACGGCACGCCGGCGAGCGTGCCGGCGCAGACAAACGTGAGCGGGGATTTACAGATCAATATCTCGCAGACGTACCGGGCTCCCGCGAATCAACTGAAAACCAACAAGAGTTTGCTTAAATATGTATTGCTGTCGCTGGTCACTTTCGGAATTTACGGAATCGTGATCATGACGTCGGTCGCGGATGATATCAATATTATTGCTTCCAAATACGACAATAAGAAAACCATGCATTATTGCCTTCTGTTTTTCCTTGTCAGTCCTTTAACCCTGGGAATCGGTTCCTTTGTATGGAACCACAGGCTTGCCAACCGGATGGGAAACGAACTGCGCAGGAGAGGGATTGATTACAGCATCAGCGCGTCCGATTTCTGGCTGTGGAACGTACTGGGATCGCTGATCCTTGTCGGTCCTTTTGTCTATATCCACAAGCTGCTGACAGCGACCAATAAGCTTTGCGAGCATTACAATCTTTACGGCTGATTCCCGGCAGCCGCCGGCTTTTAACGGACGGCGCCGTCTTCCCTTTCGGATCGGAAGAATGCGTCCGGGTATGAACATGGATCGTATGAGTGGATAGAGAGAGGAGCTGAAAAATATGTTTTGCCCAAATTGCGGAAATAAAGTAGAGGAAGGCGGCAAATTCTGCCCGTATTGCGGCGCGAATCTGGAGTTTGCCGATGACGCGCAGCAGCCGAACGGGGCGCCGGGACATCCAAACGGAGCGAATGAGCGGGCCGGCGGCGGGAACCAGCCGGGAGGATCGCAGACATACCAGAACCAGCCGGGAGGACCGCAGACATACCAGAACCAGCCGGGAGGATCGCAAGCGTATCAGAATCAGCCGGGAGGACCGCAGGCGTATCAAAACGGGACGCCGGGCGCAAACGGGACGGATAAAGGGAAAAAGGGCGGAAAATGGATATGGGTGCTGATCGGAGCGGCCGTAATCCTCGTGCTGCTCGTGGTGTTCCTCCTGATCGGGCTTTTCGCCGGAGCGGGAAGCGATCATCCGGATACGGGAACCGTGACGGCCGGTACGGAGGAATCCGAAACGCCTGGAATGACGGAAACGGCGGCAGCGGAAATCCCCGATGAGGAACAGGCATATGTGCTGGATTTCTATACGCAGCTCCAGGATAATGAGATTATTTCGTATGAACTGAATGAGAAGGCGAAGTCCTTTTTAACGGAAAACTACGAGTACTTCCCGCTTGACGCGGAAGGCGGCGCCGTGTATGAGGAGAATGCGATTGATTACTCGATAGAAACGAGGGATATTAATAAAAACGCCGATAAATTCGGGGACAGGCTGATGGCGATCTGGGGCGCCGGAGTCGTCCAGATCCGTGAGTTCTCGTATGGCGATGATGTCGCCACCTATCTGAATCTGGTGGATGGCGAGGGGAATCAGTATCTTGTCTATTATCTCGGCGAACTGCCGGATGTTTATGAAAACGACGTGCTGTCCCTTGTAATCGGTCTCCCGCTGGGAGTCGGAACGTTTGATAATACGGGAGGGGGATCGACGTGGGCCGTCGTCCTGGCCGGCAGCTATATTTCCGAGGACTCGCTGTACGTCCCGGGCGAGGACTCCGTTTCCGTCGGTTCCGATGAGACTTTTGCCCCTACCGAAGGGGATCCGGGCGCCGGCGGTGTTTCCGCTGCCGAGTACTGGCCCGGAATGGAAGTCGACGGGATCTATGTTTTTGATAACGGGACGGATGCCGTATGTACTGCCGATGTCAATCTTTCGAACGGATATTTCAGTGTCGAATGTACCGGTTACGGCGGAAACAGCCTGTACGCGTATTTTGCCGATGAATACCAGGAAGCCGACACCGGGGCCTACTGGATCGGCAATGAATATGCCGAGTACACCGTGACGTTTACGGACGGCGGCATGTATATGGAGCTCGGCAGCAGCTACCAGAACAATTCGTCGAATGAGTATCTTGCCGGGTACTATGTGCTTGCGGAACCCTATGATCCTTCGCTGGCGGGAATTGATTTCGCCGGCGGCAGCATATTCCCCGACAGCAGCCAGAGACTGCTCACGAATGAGGATCTGCGCTCGGTTGCCGGCATTGAAATCATTCGGTACGCGAAAAATGAGATCTATGCCCGGCACGGAAGAGTGTTCGCGTCTCCCGATCTGGACGCGTATTTCCGCTCCAAGAACTGGTATGCCGGGACGATCCCGCCGGAACAATTCGACGAGTCGGTGCTGAACGAGACAGAAAAGGCCAATGTCGCCTTCCTGCAGGATTTCTACGAGAACTGGGGCACCTGGTCCTGGCAGTAGACGGGGGAGATGGTCACAGA
>CAZPGD010000072.1:5674-7029 GCA_964585865.1 uncultured Hungatella sp.
TCGCAGCACGTCTTGCTTTCCGGTTTCTGCAATCAGGCTGAGGATCTCCGAGCCCCACTTTTTGATTTTCGAATTATTAAACTCCCTCGTATTGCTCGCTTCCCGATATTTCCTTTAAATTAAAGGAAATATCAATGCTTTAAGGGAATATTCCTTTAATATTATTCCAGTTCTAAGGTAAAACCCGGCCAGATGTAAAACTCAGACGGAAAATGAATTTGATTATACCATAACCGTCTGCGAGGTCATATTATAACCTGTAATTATAATACCCATTCCTTTTATCTAGTTGACAAATAATTTCTTCATTGTTAAGATAAAAATACTTATATATAGAAAGCAGGAGTTCATATGGATAGAATTGTTTTGTCGCTGCTTGTGGACAATACGTCCGGCGTGCTGAGCCGCGTGGCGGGGCTGTTCAGCCGCCGCGGCTATAATATTGAAAGCCTGACGGTGGGCGTTACCGCCGATGAGCGCTATTCCCGCATGACGGTCGTATCGACTGGCGATCAGGAGATCCTGGAGCAGATCGAGAAGCAGCTGCGGAAGCTGGAAGACGTGCGGGATATTAAGGAACTGAAGCCGGGCCATTCCGTGTACAGGGAACTGATCATGGTGAAGGTGCGGGCCAACGCGTCCGAACGCCAGGCCATCAGTGCCATCTCGGATATTTTTCGCGCCACCATCGTTGATGTGGGGAAGGAATCGCTGACCGTGATGCTGACCGGCGACCAGTCGAAGCTGGACGCGCTGATCAATCTGCTCGGCGACTATGAGATCCTGGAGTTGGCCAGGACCGGACTGACCGGGCTTTCCCGCGGGGCGGACGATATTCGCTACCTGCCGTAGCCGGCCGGCGCGGAAGCGGCCGCATGGGCCGCGCAGGGAAGGACTATTCCGGAACGCTAAGGTTTTTGCCATTGGCCTTGCGGAAGCGGAGGCCGGACGGAAACTTTAACATACGTAACGGAAGCGTTACGGGCATTTTTAAAAAATCAAGGTTTTTAAGGAGGAAGCAGGGAAATGGCAAGAATTTTTTATCAGGAAGACTGCAATCTGTCCATGCTGGACGGGCAGACCATCGCCGTTATCGGTTACGGCAGTCAGGGACACGCCCACGCGCTGAACGCGAGGGAATCCGGCTGCAACGTGATCGTCGGCCTCTATGAGGGCAGCAAGTCCTGGGCAAAGGCGGAAGCGCAGGGGTTCCAGGTTTACACGGCCGCGGAGGCGGCGAAGCGGGCCGATATCATCATGATCCTGATCAATGACGAACTGCAGGCGGATATGTATAAGAAAGACATCGAACCGAACCTGGAAGAAGGCAATATGCTGATGTTCGCGCATGGCTT
>CAZPGD010000072.1:7039-7331 GCA_964585865.1 uncultured Hungatella sp.
GCCGCCGAAGAATGTGGACGTGACGATGATTGCCCCCAAAGGCCCCGGCCATACGGTTCGTTCCGAGTACCAGGCCGGCAAGGGCGTGCCCTGTCTGGTAGCCGTCGAACAGGACGCGACCGGCAAGGCGCTTGACCGCGCGTTGGCCTATGCGCTGGCCATCGGCGGCGCGAGAGCGGGCGTTTTGGAGACGACGTTCCGCACCGAGACCGAAACCGATCTGTTCGGCGAGCAGGTGGTTCTCTGCGGCGGCGTATGCGCCCTGATGCAGGCGGGTTTCGATACGCTGGTG
>CAZPGD010000073.1:0-7325 GCA_964585865.1 uncultured Hungatella sp.
TCCTCTCTGGTAAACATGGCGGTACCGGAGTATCCCTTCTTCTCCGCGTAATTCCAGTACTGGCGGTACCCCTCCAGAGGCAGTTCAATCTGTCCTGCCTGCAGCTTGCTCTCCTGAATACAGAAGACGTCCGCGTCCGCGCTCTTGAAATAATCCGGGAAACCTTTTCCGACACAGGCCCGCAGGCCGTTCACATTCCAGGAAATCAGCTTCATGATATCGGAAACTCCTTTTTCGCAAATTTGTATTAAGAATCATACCACAACACGTTTTTTCGTTCAAGATTCCTTTTCCGGACCTTTACAGGAACGTTCCGGTTCGTGTAAAATTTCAGTCGGAAAACAGGGAAAGAGAAACCTCTTCCCAATCACGCGTTTTTCCTTTATGATGTTAACCGACCGGAAAGAAAAAGGAGGAAGCGGCCATGAAGGTGACTGTGGCAATCGATTCGATGAAAGGCAGCCTGTCGTCCCCGGAAGCGGGAAAGGCTGCGGCGGAAGGCATAAGGCGCGTCTATCCGGACGCGGAGATCCGTGTCCGCCCGCTGGCGGACGGCGGGGAAGGTACGGTGGAAGCGCTGACTTTCGGTATGGGAGGAAATCTGCGGAGCGTGCGCGTGACCGGCCCGCTGGGAGAACCGGTGGAGTGCCGGTACGGGATCGTGGAGTCGGAAGGGAAGGCGGACGGCCGGACCGCGGTGATCGAAATGGCCGGCGCGGCAGGACTCACGCAGGTGCCCGCCGCGCTCCGCAATCCGATGAATACGACGACATACGGCGTGGGAGAGGTAATCCGCGACGCGATCGGAAAAGGCTGCCGCAGATTTATCGTGGGCATCGGCGGGAGCGCTACCAACGACGGCGGGATCGGGATGCTTCAGGCGCTCGGCTACGGGATCCTGAACCGGGACGGGAAGCCGGTGCCGCGCTGCGGGCGCGGTCTGGCGGAAGTCGCGCGGATCACGGATGAGAACGTGATCCCGGAACTTAAGGATTGCACCTTCCGGATTGCCTGCGATGTGACCAATCCGCTCTGCGGCGGCGAGGGCTGCAGCGCCGTCTACGGTCCGCAGAAAGGCGCGGATCCGGAAATGGTAAAGGTAATGGACGGCTGGCTGGCCCGCTACGCGGAGACAGCGGCGGCGTACCGCGCCGGGGCCGACGCGTCGTATCCGGGTGCCGGCGCCGCGGGAGGCCTGGGTTTCGCGTTCCGAACCTTTACCGCATCCGTTCTGGAACCCGGCGTGCGGATCGTGCTGGAAGAGACGGGACTGGAAGATTATATAAGGGACGCCGACATCGTAGTGACCGGCGAAGGCCGTCTGGACAGTCAGACCGCCAGGGGCAAAGCCCCCATCGGCGTCGCGAGAATCGCGAAAAAATTCGGCAAACCGGTCCTGAGTTTTTCCGGCTGCGTCAGCGGGGACGCGGGAATATGCAATCAGGAAGGCATCGACGCGTTCTTCCCGATCCTGCGGGACGCCGTGACGCCGCAAGAGGCCATGAACCCGTCCGCCGCCGCCCGGAATATGGCCGCCGCGGCGGAGCAGGTGTTCCGGGTAATCAAAACATTCGGCGCGGTCCGGTGAGCGGCGCCCGATCCGCGGCGCCGTCCGCTTCTTACAATTTCTTGAAAAAGTTGTAAATTAACGGCGCGGCGATAAGTCCGGAGAGAATGTCCGCCAGGGCCTGTGACATCTGGATCCCCGGGATCCCGAACAGCCGGCTGGTGATGAGCAGGATCGGGATAAACAGAAGTCCGCTGCGGATGCTGGAAAGGAAGATGGCGCGGCCGCTCTTGCCGATACTCTGGAACAGCATGTTCCCGCTCAGGCAGAGCGGCATGACGACCAGCGCCACGCACTGCATCCGCAATGCCGGGACACCGTAATAGATCACGTCCGGGTCGTCGCGGAAAACGCGGATGATCGGACCGGCGAATGTGAAGCCGAAGACGGCGACGACCGCCATGAAAGCGGTGCTGAAAAGCCAGGTGAACCGCCATGCCTCCTTGACGCGGTCGTATTTGCCCGCGCCGTAATTGAAGGCGCTGACCGGCTGGAAGCCCTGGCCGATCCCGATGCCGACGCAGAACAGGAAATTCATCACGCGGGAGACGATGCTCATGGCGGCGATCACCGCGTCGGCGGCCGCGCCGCCGTAAACGACGGCGCACTGGTTCAGAATCATGACCGAAATGCTGGTCAGTCCCTGGCGCATCATGCTGGGACAGCCGACGACGATGATGTCGCGGACGTAGCGGAAATCCGGCCGGAGATTGGCCGGGTGGAAGTTCGTCTGCACTTTTTTCATCAGGAACGGCGCCAGCAGGATGCCGGCGCTGATGTACTGGGAAATGGCGGTGGAAAGCCCCGCGCCGGCGATCCCCATCCGGAAATGCCGGATCAGGACGTAGTCTCCGAAAATATTCAGAATACCGCCGGTTCCCAGGCCGAACATGGCGAATATGGCCTTGCCCTCAAAGCGCAGGATATTGTTCATGACGCAGCTGGACGCCATGGCGGGGGCGGCCAGCAGGATGTAGGTGCTGTAAGTCCTGGCATAGGGCAGGATGGAATCGGTGCTGCCCATGAGGTACATGAGGGGCGTCAGAAAGATCAGGCCCAGTACGGTGATCAGCAGGCCGCACAGCAGGGACAGATAGAAACTGGTGGCGGCGTAGGTCCGGGCCTCGTCCACATGTTTCTGGCCAAGCTGGCGGCTTAGGCAGCTGCCGGCGCCCTGGCCGAACGTGAATCCGAACGCCTGGATAATGGCCATAAGGGCGAAGACGATGCCGACGGCCCCGCTGGCGCTTGTGCCAAGCGTGCTGACGAAATAGGTGTCGGCCATATTGTAAACATTGGTAACAAGCATACTGACGGTAGTGGGAAGCCCCAGGGTCAGGATCAGTTTATGCACGGGGGTTTTGGTCATTTTGTCGTACTGGCGGTCGGAAGCATCGGCGGAAGAACGCATTTTGATTCAACTCCTTTTTTACAGATTCCTCATGTCGGGTCGTAAAGTCTTTCATCCACCGGCATGTAAACATGCCGTGGATTCGGACTTTCGACCCTGGCATTATCATTTTGAACGGAAGAAACGGAAAAGTCAAGGACTAAATACGGAATGAAAACGAAATAAAAACATCGTGACGGAAAACAGACTTTATGGTATGATAGGGTATATCCGGCGGAAAGAATAAGGAGAGGTTTCTATGAAAACGTATGATTATGTGCTTGTCGGGTCCGGTCTGTTTGCCGGCGTGTGGGCCTATATGGCCCGAAAACGGGGCAAAACCTGCCTGGTGGTGGAAAAGCGGGACCATTTGGGCGGCAATATCTACTGCGAGGATGTGGAAGGCATTCATGTCCACAAATACGGCGCCCACATTTTCCACACCAGCGACCGCAGGGTCTGGGAATTTGTCAGCAGTCTGGCAGAATTCAACCGCTATACCAACAGTCCGGTGGCCAATTACAGGGGCGAGATGTATAATCTGCCTTTCAATATGAATACATTCAGCAAAATGTGGGGGATTTCCACACCCGGACAGGCGAAGGCGATTATCGACGGGCAGAGGGGCGGCGTCACAGGCGAGCCGTCCAATCTGGAAGAACAGGCCATCAGCCTGGTGGGCCGGGACATTTATGAAAAGCTGGTCAAGGGGTACACGGAGAAGCAGTGGGGGCGCGACTGCCGCGAACTTCCGGCGTTTATCATCAAGCGGCTGCCGGTCCGCTACACGTATGACAACAACTATTTTAACGACCGCTACCAGGGCATTCCCATCGGCGGCTACAATGTGATCATTGACAAACTGTTCGCGGGCTGCGATGCGGAACTGGGGACGGATTACCTGGAGAACCGGGGAAAATACGACGCGATGGGCAGTACCGTGGTCTATACCGGCACCATCGATTCCTACTATGATTACCGTTTCGGCAGACTGGAGTACCGCAGTCTCCGTTTTGAGACGGAAGTTCTGGACACGGACAATTACCAGGGTGTGGCCGTGGTCAACTATACCGACCGCGAGACGCCGTACACCCGCATTATCGAGCACAAACATTTCGAGTTCGGGACGCAGCCGAAAACCGTGATCACCCGCGAGTACCCGGCCGCCTGGCGGGAGGGCATGGAACCCTATTACCCGGTCAACGACGCCCGCAATCAGGAGCTCTACGAAAAATACGCCGCGCTGGCCGCCCGGGAGAAGAACGTGATCTTCGGCGGCCGTCTGGCGGAGTATCAATACTATGACATGGATAAAGTGATCGGATCCGCCATGAAACGGGCGGAGGAGCACGGGCTGTAAGGGGGAGCGCCGAAAACGGCGGAATGGAGATTTGCATGAATATTCTCTACGCGATTAGGGACAATTACGCCAGGCACCTGGCGGTATCGATGGCGTCGCTTTTTGACCGGAACCGCAGGGTCCGCGAGATCACGGTATATGTGATTTCGATGGGAGTCAGCGGGGAAAGCAAAAAGCGTTTGCGGACGATCGCGGATCAGTACGGGCGCACGATCTGTTTCATCGAACTCCCGGACGTGAAGCGGTACCTGGGTTACGCGGCGGAATGCGGTTTTGACATCAGCGTGACCGGCTGGCTGTTTGCCGGGCGCCTGCTGCCGCGGGAAGTGAACCGTATTCTGTATCTTGACAGCGATACGGTGGTTGCCCGGCCGCTTAAGGAACTCTGGAGAACGGATCTAAACGGCGCCCTGCTGGCGGCGGTCATGGAACCCACCATCTATACCGCCGTGAAGAAGGATCTGGGAATCACGGACCGGGACTTCTATGTGAACGCCGGGGTGCTGCTGATCGACCTAAAGCGCTGGCGGGAAAGCGGCGCCGAGGACCGGCTTCTCGATTTCTATAAGGAAAGGAAGGGGAAACTTTTCGCCTTCGATCAGGACATGGTCAACGGTGTGCTGCAAAAAGAGATCCTGACGCTGCCGCCCAAATACAATTTTTTTTCGAATTACCGCTACTTTTCTTACAGGACCCTTGTGCGACGTATGCCGTCGTACGGCCGTGTGAAGGAGAGCGAGTTTCAGGAGGCCAAACGGCACCCGGTGATTATCCACTACGCGGGCGACGAAAGGCCCTGGATCGCGGGCAGCCTGAATCATTACCGCAAGGCATATGAGCACTACCTGGCCATGACACCGTGGGCCGGCACTCCCAAAGAAAAGGGGAAAGAACCGTACATGCTGGCCTACCATCTGATGGATTACGTGACGGCTGTCTGTCCGTCTGTCCGCCTGTTTATCAGCGAACATCTGGCGATGCGGATCGTGGCGGCGAGGAAACGGAAGGAATGAAGATCGTTTGTCTGATTCTGAATTACAATGACGCGGAAACAACGAAAGAACTGGTTCTGCGGGTCCGCGGCTATGCCGTGTTCGACCGGATCCTGGTGGTGGACAACGCTTCCGCGGACGATTCTTATGAGACGCTGCGGCAGCTGTGCGACGAGAGGGTCGTTCTGCTTCGGTCGCCCCGCAACGGCGGCTACGGCGCCGGGAATGATCTGGGCATCCGCTTCGCGGCCGGGCAGCTGGGAGCGACCCATGTGCTGATCGCCAATCCGGACGTATCGTTTTCGGAAGACTGCGTGAAGCGGCTGGCCCGCGTATTCGCGCGCCATCCGGAAGTGGGAATCGCGGCGCCGCTCATGGAGCAGGAAGGGCTTGGGCGGTTCGAGAGCGCCTGGCCGCTGCATGATTTCGTTCGCGAACTGCTGTATATGGGACCGGTAAGCCGGCGCCTTTTCCGGAGCCAGGTGTACTATCCGGATTCGTATTTTCCGGGCAAAAAGGCGGTGCGGGTCGATGTGGTCCACGGAGCGATGCTGATGGTCGACGTCCGGGCCTATCTGGCCTGCGGCGGTTATGACAGGCATGTGTTTCTGTATCAGGAAGAAATGATCCTTGGCAGGCGGATGAAGCAGGCCGGTTATCAGACGGTTCTCGTGCTCACGGAGCGCTACCGGCACCGTCACTCCGTCTCGATCACGAAAACCTACTCCGAGGAACTGGATCGCCAGCGCCTGCGGGAAAAGAGCGTGTATTATTATCTGAAAGAGTACCTGCACGCCGGTCCGCGGAAGCTTTTTGCGGCCCGGCTCTGGTTTCTGGCGATACGGACGGAAATCCGCGTGTTCCGGGCGCTGACGTTTGGGAGAACACGGAGCAGGCGGAGCGGCCGCCGGTCCCGGATGTAAAGGACGGAGGAAACAGGCATGGGAGAGGAAAAGGACGGGTACTCCGCCGGGACGGCGCGCGGCCGCGTAGAGGTGCTGCTGGCGGCTTACAACGGAGCGGCCTATATCGGGCAGCAGATCGATTCCATTCTGGATCAGACGCTGCCGGTTGACCGGATCCTCATATCGGACGACGGTTCCACGGACGGGACGCGGGAGATTCTGGCCCGATACCGGCGGGAGTATCCGGATCGCGTCACGCTTATCAGCCGGCCGGAAGAGGCACGGGATCCGTCTAAAGAAGCGGGGCGGGGTCCGTGCAAAGAAGCAAGGCGGGACTCGTCTGAAGAAGCGGTCCGGGATCCGTCCGGCAGCGAAAAGGCGCCGGTACCGGGGCCGGCCCGCAATTTCTTCCGGCTGCTGTCCCGGGCGGACGCGGATTATGTTCTGCTGAGCGATCAGGATGATGTCTGGGTGCCGGGGAAAGTGAAGCGCCTGATGGCGCGTATGCGGCGCGTCGAAGGGGAAGGCGTTCCGGCGCTGGTCTTTTCCGACATGGAAGTAGTGGACGAGAATCTGAAGCGGATTTCTCCCGGGTTCTTCGCGTACAGTCACTGCCGGCCGGACCGGACCTCGTTTGCGGAACTGCTGGTGGAAAATCCGGTGTGCGGCGGGGCGATGATGATCAACCGCGCGCTTTTAGAACTGGTCCGGCAGGAGCCGGAAGCCTGTTTTATGCACGACTGGTGGATCGCGCTCTGCGCCGCCGCCTTTGGCCGGATCTCCTGCGTCAGGGAGGCTCTCTCCCTTTACCGCCAGCACGGGAGCAACGTGCTGGGGGCCCGGGCGACGGGCAGTCTGTCCGATCTTGCGGAGCGGCCGGCCCGGCAGCGGGAGGTGGAAGAGAACTACCGCCGGATGTTTGCCCAGGCGGCGGCTTTCGGAAGGATGTACGGGGAACGTCTGAGCCGGGAGCAGCGGGCCGTCCTGAAAGACTATCTGGTCCTGCCGCGCCAGTCCGTAAGGGAACGGTACCGGAATATCCGGCGGAACCGTTTCTATAAAAGTTCCCCCCTTCAGACACTGGCGCAGTGCGTTACGATTCCGGGCCGGC
>CAZPGD010000074.1:0-1358 GCA_964585865.1 uncultured Hungatella sp.
CCAGCTGGCGCAGGCCGGCGAAAGCAGCACGCTGTCCCCACTCTCCGCGTAGTAGGCGCAGACCCTGACGGCCTCCTCCATGCTCTCCGCGTACATGATATTCTCAAACCCGTGCCCCCTGGCGCAGCGGGCGATCTTGTCCCTCGTCTGGCCGATCAGGACCAAGTATTTGACCTTGCCGTCAAAGGCTTCGATCCACTCGTCGTAGGAGGCGCCCTTGTCGTATCCCCCGGCAATCAGAAGCGTGGGCCCCGTCATGGCCTTCACCGCCTGGATCGCGGCGTCGGGGTTCGTGCCCTTCGAATCGTTATAATAGCGGACCCCCAGACGCTCCTCCACGAACTCGATCCGGTGCTCGACGGCCTTGAACTGTTTGACCGTGCGGATGATTAACGGCATGGGGACCCCCAGGGCCGAGGAAACGGCGATGGCGGCCATCACGTTCTCGTAATTATGGCGGCCCAGCAGGTTCATGTCGCGCACATCCATCAGCGCGCGTTTTTTCCCCTCATGGGCAAAAACGATCCGGTACCCGTCCATGCAGTACCCTTCGTGCAGGTTGTGCCGGCTGCTGAAAAAGACGGGGCGGGGCTTCAATTCCGGGGCCAGCCCGAACCGGCGCAGCACCTCGTCGTCATAATTAAGGACGCAGGTATCCTCCTCCGTCTGATTGGAGGCAATGCTCTCCTTCACGGCGATATAGCGTTCCATCGTGTGGTGGCGGTCCAGATGGTCCGGCGTGATGTTGAGGATCGCGCTGACCTGCGGATGGAAATCCGTGATCGTTTCCAGCTGGAAACTCGAGACCTCCGCCACGGTAACGCTCTCCCGCGTCGTCCGCAGCGCGATTTCCGTATAGGGGAGACCGATATTGCCCGCCACGTACACGTCCCGGCAGTACGCCTTCAGGATCTCTCCCGTCAGGGCCGTGGTGGTCGTCTTGCCGTTCGTTCCCGTAATGGCGGCCAGCCTTCCCCGCGCGCACTGGTAGGCAAGCTGGATTTCCCCCCAGACGGGGATGCCGGCGCCCGCGATCATTCGCATAAAGGGCGCCTCCGGGGAAATCCCCGGACTGACCACGCAGAGACTGACATCCGCCAGATCCTGCGGCGCCAGTTCCCCCAGCACCAGCGAGAGCCTGGCGCCTTCTCCGAAGTGTTCCATGATAGACGAGGCGCGGAGCGTGGCGTTGCCGTCGTAGAGCACGACCTCCCCGCCGATCTCCAGCAGCAGTTTTGCCGATGATATGCCGCTTTTCCCGGCCCCCGCGACCAATACTTTCTGACCCTGGCCCATTTTTCCTCTCCCCCTATGATCCCAAGTAAGCAATCAGGCAGAAAAGAACCGTGATAACGGAA
>CAZPGD010000074.1:1368-3031 GCA_964585865.1 uncultured Hungatella sp.
ATAACGGAAAATACCGTCACTACCCTGGTTTCCGACCAGCCGCACAATTCGAAATGGTGGTGGATCGGCGCCATTTTAAAGATCCTCCTGCCGCCTGTCATTTTAAAATAAGTCACCTGTATGATGACGGATAGAACCTCGATCAGATAGATAATGCCGATGACCGGAATGAACAGCGGCAGCCGCGTCATGAAGGCGCCGGCCGCCACGAAGCCGCCCAGCGCCAGGGAGCCCGTGTCCCCCATAAAGACTTTGGCCGGATACGCGTTGAACAGAAGGAACCCCAGAAGACTTCCCGCCACGGCCCCCGCAAGCGGACTGATGCCGCTTCCATCCCTCACGGCTATGACCGCCAGAAACGCCGCCACCGGGATCGTTACCCCGGCGCAGAGACCGTCCAGACCGTCGGTGAAATTCACCCCGTTGTCGGTCCCCAGCGTTACCAGAAACACGAAGGGAATATAGAAAATGCCCAGATCCAGCTTAAGCCCTTCGTCCCAGCCGCCGGTAAAGGGCACCAGAACCTGCGTGCCCGTGCCGCCGGAGCGGATCAGGTAAAAGGTGAAGATCCCGCTGATCACGATCTGCCCGATCAGTTTCTGCAGCGGGTTCAGCCCTTCGGAACGCTTCTTCGCGATCTTAAGATAATCGTCGAGGAAGCCGATGAGACCGAAGCCCGCCGTCACAAACAGCACCGGGATGATCTTCGGGTACCTCGGGATATAGAACAGGGATGTGACCAGGATGCTTCCCAGTATAATCAGTCCGCCCATGGTCGGCGTTCCCGCCTTCTTCAGATGGGAGCGGGGACCGTCGTCCCGCACCTGCTGCCCGAATTTCAGCTTCCGAAGGTAGGGGATCACGACGGGGCACAGCGCCGCGCTGATGGTAAAGGCGATCAGTACCGCCAGTATCGTTTCCTTGATCATGTCACACCTCTGCTTTTGTCCTGTTTAACCGTAACCGTTTATTCGGGGGACGTTTGTCCGCCCGGGACCCTGTCCGGCAGATCCGAGGGAATGACGCTTCCGTCCTCGCCGAACTCCCGCGGAACCGATTCCTCCGTATCATACGGTACGGTTCCCCCGCCCGGGCCGCTCCCGCCGTCACCCGGCGGCTCCCCTTCCTGCGCGGTCTGGCCGCCGGCTCCGTTTTGTCCCTGCGCGGTTTCCCCGCCGGTTCCGTTTTCGCCTCCCGCGGACTGGGCGCCCGCGCCGCTTTCGCCTCCCGCGGACTGGTCCCCGCCTTCTCCCGCGGACTGCCCGCCGGCCGCGTTTTCGCCTTGCGCGGCCTGACTCCCGGTTCCGTTTTCTCCCTGCGCGGTTCCCCCGCCGGTTCCGTTTTCGCCTCCCGCGGTCTGGCTCCCGCTTTCTCCTTCCTCGTTCCCGCCGGCTCCGTTTTCCTCCCCCGCGGCCGCTTGCTGTCCCTTCGGCGGCCGGACGGGCGTCACCACCTGCACGTCGCCCGAGGGGAAGATATTCAGATACGGCAGAATGTCCTGCATGATCTGCGAAAAGACCCCGCTGGCAAAGGTACTGTGGGCCTGATCCTCCACATGGGGCTGATCAATCACGACGTAAACAAGAACCTGCGGATCGTCCGCCGGCGCGAACCCGCAGAAGGACACCAAATAATCCTGCTTGTTGCGCCCCTACTTCTCAGC
>CAZPGD010000074.1:3041-7314 GCA_964585865.1 uncultured Hungatella sp.
GGAATCGGAAACGGTTTCCCGCACCAGGATCCCATCGTTTTTACGGATAACGGATCCGCCTTCATTTAAGACCTGCCTGACTACATGCGGCTCGTAATAATAACCGCCGTTGATCGCGGAGGCGACGGCCGCCGCCATCTGGACCATGGTGCAGTTATAATTCTGCCCGAAGGCGTTGGTCGCGAGACTGGCCGCGTCCATATTGTCCTCCCGGTAAATCAGCGTGGAGGCCGACGCCTCGCCCGGCAGATCGAGACCGGTTTTGCTTCCCATATTGAACAGGCTCTGATATTTTGTAAAAACGGACGCGCCTTCCAGCGCCGCGATCTGCATCATGGCGTCGTTGCAGGACTGCATGAGCGTCTCGGCGAGGCTCAGTTCCCCGTGCCCGCCCTTGCGGTAAGCCGTGCATTTGATATCGAAGCCGCCTACATGCTGGTACCCGTCGCAGTAAAAATAATTGTTCGGCGAAATCACGTTTTCCTCCAGCCCGGCGGCAACGGTCAGGATCTTGGAAGTGGAGCCGGGCTCGTAGGTGTCGCTGACGCAGAAATTCCGCCACATCCGGCTCATGGCGTTTACCTTGGCCTCGTCGTCCATTTCCGCCAGTTCCGCCTCGCTGTAAGCGGAGGAGAGATCCCTGGGGTTATTCAGATCGAAAACCTTCTCGTCGGCCATCGCCAGGATCTCCCCGTTGTCCGGGTCCATGACAATGACGCCGATGTGCTCGCTTCCGGTCTCCGTCTGCCACTGTTCGATCCGTCGTTCCACCATCTCCTGCACGTTCACGTCGATGGTGGAAACGACCGTATTGCCGTTCTGCGCCGGCTTGATCACGATCTCCTTGTTGGATTCGTCATTGAGGTAGCCGTACTCGCGCCCGTTATTGCCGATCAGCTGATCGTTATAGTACTGCTCGATGCCGCCGCTTCCGGTGCTGCCGTCGCTGCCGGCGAAACCGATCACGTTGCACGCCAGCGAACCGTAGGGATAGAGGCGGCGGTATTCCTCCTCGAACCACACGCCGTACACCCGGTCGGGAAGGCCGGCGTCCGCGTTGGCCTCATTCGTCTGCTCTTTTAACTCTTCGAACGCTTCCTTTTTCTCATGGGAAATCCGGCGCTCGTACCGGATATAGGGAGAGTCCTTCTGATCCGCCAGCGTTTGCGCAAGTTCGGCGCGGTCGTACCCGAAACATTGGACCAGAGCGTCCACGGTAGTGTCCAGATACGCCTCCTCCCTGGAGTAGATCTGGGTCGCGTCGAGGATCACGTTGTACACTTTCTCGCAGGTGGCCAGATACGTGCCGTTGCGGTCCACGATGTCGCCCCGTCGGTACGGCAGGGTGCGGCTGTCATAGTTGGAGCGCTGGGTGAGGACCAGCTTGGTATATTCCTCGCTGTTCTCGTCCACGATGCGGTAGAGTACGCAGATAAGCGCAATTAAAGCCAGCATGATCACAACGACCGTGATCGCCAGCTTTTCCTGCATGTACCGCGCCAGAACCTTTTTCCTCGGAGGGCGCCGGTTCCGGAGACGGCCGGATTCCTTATTGCCGCGGGATGTCCTCATTTTGCCTTACATACTCACTTTCCGTCCGGTTATACAAAAGAACCTGGTCCTTTCCTGCGTAAACCATGCCCAGATCCTGCGTGGCCACCTGATAGACATGGTCCAGATCGACCCTGGTGTTAATCTCGGTCTCCATCGCGTCGTTGTCGGAGCGGAGCACTTCCAGTTCCTGCTCCAGCTGCTTGATGTTGTCCATGCGGGTATTCATCTCGGACTGCAGGTGCAGGTAACTGATACAGATCGAAAGCGCGCAGCAGGAAGCGATCACCAACAGGACCAGATATGGCAGATCCACCTGGAGCGCCTTCTCCCGGTTCCTCCTTAAGGTGCCCGGACTGACGCGGGGCTGCTCCCTTCGCTGCGGCTGCCCGCCGGCCTCTCTCGCGTGCCGCTCCGGATCCTGTACGGGTTCCGGCTTTCTCACGGTATTGCCGTGAATATAGACCGGCTCTCCCGCCGGCCTTCCGGCGCTTCCGCGCGCCGTCCCCGCCTGTCTTCTCCCTGTGGCAGCCATCTCTGTCTCCTTTCCAAAGCGCGTCCCCCTGTTTCTCAGTTCGCTTCAAATACCCGAAGCTTCGCGCTTCTGCACCGCTTATTTTCTTCTATCTCCTCCGCCGCCGGCGTTACCGGCCTGCGGGTGATCACGTGCCCCTTACTCTTCCGCCCGCATACGCACACCGGAAAATCCGGCGGGCAGATACAGGGATTCTCGCTTTCCCGGAAACGGTTCTTCACGATCCGGTCTTCCAGGGAATGGAAGGTAATGACGCAGAGCCTTCCCCCGGGTTCCAGAAGATCGATCAGCATCCCGACGGAGCGGTCCAGCACTTCCAGTTCCCCGTTGACCTCAATACGCAGCGCTTGGAACGTCCGTCTGGCGGGATGTCCCCCCTCGGCCCGCATCTTGCCGGGAACCGACGCCCTGACGATCTCCGCCAGTTCGCCGGTCGTCGCAATCGGCCTGCGCGACCGTTCCGCCACGATTCTCCGGGCGATGTTCCCCGCGTACCGTTCTTCGCCGTAGTCGCGCAGGATCCGGTAAAGTTCCTCTTCCGTACAGGTGTTTACGACATCGGCCGCGGTCCGCTCTTCCCGCCGGTCCATGCGCATGTCCAGAGGGGCGTCCTCCCGGTAGGAGAATCCTCTCTCCGCGTTGTCAAACTGGAAGGAGGATACGCCCAGATCCAGGCAGATCCCGCTGACGGCGGAAATCCCCAACTCCGCCAGGATGGCGGCGGTCTCCCCGTAATTGCCGCGGACAATCGTCACCCGCTCACCGTACTCCCGCAGCCGCTCCGCGGCCGCGTTAACCGCGTCCCCGTCCCGGTCGATGCCGATCAGCCGTCCCTTGGGCCCCAGCCGTCTCAGGATCCCGGCCGCGTGCCCGCCTCCCCCCAGCGTCCCGTCCACGTAGATCCCGTCCGGTTTCACCCTGAGGCTGTCTATCGTCTCATTAAGCAGCACGGACCTGTGTTCGAACGTCATATATCGAATCCGTCCAGCCCTTCGGCCAGCTCCTCGATGCCGTCATAGTCGCAGTACGCCGTCCAGCGTTCCTTATCCCAGATCTCCACGTGGTTGTTATTGCCCACCAGCACGGCTTCCTTCCCGATGTGGGCGAACTCCCGGAGAACGGCGGGAAGAAGGATCCTCCCCTGCCTGTCCACCTCGCAGACCGTGGCGCCCGCCAGGTAGAACCTGGAAAGCTTTCTGGCGTCCGCCTTGGAAGTGGGAAGCTGCTCGGCCAGTTTCTTCTCGAATTTTTCCCATTCGCTGTTTTCATATACCCAGAGACATTTATCCAGGCCCTTCGTAACAATAAACTCATCGCCGAGTTTGTCACGGAACCTGGACGGGATGATCACCCTTCCTTTCGCGTCAACCGTGTGGTTGTACTCACCTATAAATCCCATATCCGTCTCCTGTATCTATCGGGAATGGCCGCCTACCACTTTCCGCCACTTTGTTCCACTTCCCACCACTTCGTACCTTCATTCTAGTATAAACTTTGTAAAATAGCAAGAAAAATTTAAAAAAAAATTCCAAAAAAATGAGGCAAATACGTCGTTTTCGTACCTGCCTCAAAATCTTGTGGAATATAAAAAAGAATCCCTATATCTTGTTAATCGCGGCCCCTGTCAGCCGGCTTCCGGGCCGCCTGCGGACCGCCGCGGGGGCGTCCGTGCGCCGCCGCGGGGAGGGCGCCGCGGAGTCTCTGCCGCCGGGAACCGTCTCCCGGGGCACGGCTGCCGCGGGTTATGAATTTTCCTTCCCGCGCCGGAGCCTGCGGTAGTTGACGGCAAGCGCGCACGCCGCCGCCGCGACCAGAACCACGGACAGCGCCTGGGAAACCGCTATCCCCGTGCCGAAGAACTTCAGCTGATCCGTGCGCAGCCCCTCGATCCAGGCCCGGCCCAGCCCGTAGCCGATCAGGTAGATGCACATCATTTCCCCGTCGAATTTCTTATATTTGCGGTACCACAGCATGAAAAGGAGCACGCACAGGTTCCATACGGATTCATAGAGAAATGTGGGATGAACCTGGATGTACTCGATCCCGTCCTCGACGATGAGATGATCGATCAGTTCCTGCGAGATCATGTTTACGTTGACGAGGGAGCGGCGGATACGCATGGCGAAAAGGTTGTCCGTATAGCCGCCGAACGCCTCGCAGTTGAAGAAATTGCCCCATCTGCCGATG
>CAZPGD010000075.1:0-7296 GCA_964585865.1 uncultured Hungatella sp.
GACGGAGGATATTATACCCCTGACCATGCGCCTGTCGCCCTATGTGCGCAACCGCATGAGTTTCAACCGCATCCGCAAGATGCTGGAATTCCCGGAGTGACCGAAACGGGCGGCGGACTGCCGCCGCGGCTGCCATGAACCGCGGCCGGAGACGGAAGCGGGAGGCAAATGTGCAGTACCTGCGGCGAACTGCCGCCGCGGACGGATAAAGGAACAGGAGGAAGAATATGAAAAAGAAGAGGAACGGTATGTTCCGTAAGAGGATAACGGCCCTTTGCTGCCTGACGGCGGTTCTTGCGTCGGCGGCACTGGCCGGATGCTCCCAGGGAGGCGGATCCGCGGAAACGACCGCGGCGGAGACCACGGCGGCGCCGGAAACGACCACTGCGGCGGAAACCACGACCGCGGCGCCGGAGACCACGACTGCCGCGCCGGAGACGACCACGGCGGCGGAAACGGAAACCGAGGAGCCGACGTATCCGTATGATTTTAACAGCGAAGATTTCCTGACGATTGAGAATTTCCTGAATTACGCCCCGGAGGCCCCGGTTTCCGGAGTTCTGGAAAACGGCTCGTATTTCAAACTCCCTTCGGAAAACGGCTATTCCGTTCTGCAGGGTTCCTGCACGGACGGGACCTACCTCTATATGCTGATGCAGAATTCCAAGGCAAAATATGAGAACGGCGAATTTGTTTCCATGTGCGTCCTCAATAAAATCGACATCTCTAAATGGGAAGTCGTCGCCAAGAGCGAACCGCTGCCGCTGGACCACGGCAACGGCATCACCTACAACAGCAAGACGAATGAGCTGCTGGTGTCGAACGCGGCCCCGAATAACGATCTGATTACGAAAATCGACCCGGAGACGCTGACCGTGACCGAAGTGATCCAGTACGGCACGAATCTGTCCAGCATTTCCTACAACGCGTCTCGCGATCAGTACGCGATTCGTCTCTCCGGTACGCACGATTTCGCGATTCTGGACGGCAATCTGGAATTTCTGGCCCGGTACAAGGGCGGCGACATGGGACTGGTTAATCAAAATATCGACAGCGACGACGATTATATCTATATCACGGATACCAGTCAGAACAAGGATCCGGGCCTCGAGGGAATGCTCGTGTACGACTGGAACGGCAATTACGCCGGGGCCTTCCGGATCGGAAGCCAGCTGGAGAACGAGGGAATGTTCCACGTCGGGGACGACTACTATATGACATTTTATAACAGCGGCGGTCGCGTCTACAAAATCGATATTGACAAGAGCCTGCTGAACCCGCCGCAGTAGCGGGTGCGGAACAGACCGCGGGAAGACCCGCGGAACAAGCCGTGGAGACGCCTGCGGAACGGACCGCGGAAGCGTCTCCGCGGGAACGCCCGGAGACGGAAAAGCCTCCGGGCGGGATTTTGAACGGGAGGGAACCGGTATGGAGAAAAAAAGAGGATTTGCCTATCGCCACGCCATGAATGTCGCCGGCCATCGCGGCGACAGCTATAACGCGTACGAGAACACGATGGAGGCGTTCGAGGCCGCGAAGGCCGAGGGCGCGGATATGATTGAAACGGATGTGCGGATGACCCGGGACGGCCACCTGATCCTGATGCATGACGCTTCCGCGTACCGCACGTCGGGTGTTTCCGCGCAGATCGCGGATCTGACGCTTGAGGAAGTCCGTGCTCTGAACGTGGGGGACGAGGATCACGTTCTGCGCGTGCCTACGCTGGAAGAATGCCTGGACTGGCTGCACGGCAGCGATTTGTGGCTGAATCTGGAAGTAAAGGAATATCACCAGGACGGGAACGAGGAACGCAGCCGGATCTGCGTCGAGAAGTCCGTGGAACTGGTACATAAGTACGGGATGGAGGACCGCATGGTCCTGAACAGCTTTGACGCCTGGGTGCTGGAATACGCGGATGAGCGGTTCGGACACCGTTTCCTTCTTCACGGGTTCTATCCGTATTCCAAAATGTTCCATGTGCAGAGGAACCCGGACGAGTACCTGTACTGCGCCTGCGTCAGCGGAACCTACAAGTTGAAGGAGTACTACGACTATCTTCTGGAACGCGGAATCGAGCCGTGGGCGGCCCCGAATGTGACGTCTGAGGACATGCTGGCCTTAAGCTGCAAATACGGGGCGAGAATGGTCACGGCCAACGATCCTCTGGACGCGGTTCGGAAACTGGAACATCTGGGAAAACGGTAGTACGTCCGCGGGGAGGCAGAAGCGATGGAGATCGGAAACATACGTCTTGTGGCAATGGATCTGGACGGTACGCTGACCCAGCATAAGCAGCCGCTGGACGGCGCGCACATTGCCGCGCTTAACCGGCTCGGCGCGCGCTATAAGCTGGTGATGGTCGGGGCGGGGCAGGCCGGGCGGATTTTCCGCCAGATGGGGCATTATCCCATCGATATAATCGGGAATTACGGGATGCAGTACGGCGCGTACAACCGCGCGACCGGGGAACTCAACATGGTATGGGACGAGAGCGTACCGGTCGCGGACCGGGAGAATGTGGAGCGTCTGGCGAAATCGCTGCGCGAACGGTACGGCTATACCGCCTATGCCGGCGACAATATGGAGTACCACCCGTCCGGCTGCCTGACATTTCCGCTTCTCGGAACGAAAGCCGCGCAGGAGGATAAACTCGCCTTTGATCCGGACCGTTCCAAACGAAGGGCCATGTATGAGGAAGTCGCGGCGGCTTTCCCGGATTACTACGTGTTTGTCGGCGGATCGTCCTCGTTTGACATGGCGCCGAAACCGTACAACAAATATTACGCCCTCGACCTTTACTGCCGGCGGGAGGGATTTTCCCATGAAAATGTCGTCTATATCGGCGATGATTACGGGCGGGGCGGGAACGATGAAAGCATTTACCGGTCAGATTTCCCCTACCTGACCATCGACGACTACCGGGATTTTCCCGAGGTGATCCGGCCGCTGCTGGCGGAAGCGTAGGGCGCGCCGCGGGATCATCGAAGCCTGCCGTTTTTTCCCCGGAGCGATTGGACTTCTGCCAGCGGAAGCGCAGAGTGCTGCGGAAAGCCTGCCGTGATTTACGCAAGGAGATTGGACTGTTGCCTGTGGAACCGTATAACGCGCGGGTTCGCCCGCGGATTTTGAGCAGAGAGGATCTTTTATTATGAATAAAGATTTCCGGAAGTATGATGTTGTTGTGATCGGGGGCGGTCCCGGCGGACTGCCCGCGGCGCTGGCGGCGGCCAGGCACGGGGCGAAGGTTCTTTTGGTGGAGCAGAACGGCTATCTGGGCGGAAATCTGACCATCGGGCTGCCGCTTTTGGGATTTCTGGATAAGGACGGCAATCAGGTGGTGCGCGGGATCGCCCAGGAACTGATCGACGAACTGACGGCCAGAGGGGCCTGCAGTCCGCATCACTGGTGCCCGATGCACGATTCGGTGACGATTTACGACCACGAAGTGCTGAAAGTCGTGGCGCTGGAAAAATGTATGGATGCCGGCGTGGAACTTCTGTTCCACACGCAGGTGATTGATACCAACGTGGAGAACGGGCTGCTGAAGTCCGTGACGCTTTTCGGCAAAAGCCACCGCATTGAGGTGGAGGCGAAGATTTTTATTGACGCGACCGGGGACGGGGATGTCGGCTATCTGGCCGGCGCGACCTATGAGAAGGGGCAGAAAGGCACCGGAGTGCTGCAGCCCCCGTCGATGATGTGCACGGTAGCCGGTGTGGACATTGAGAAAACGATTTCCTATATCGAAGCGCACCCGGAGGAAATGGAACTCGCCCCGACCGTGGAGACCTATCCCGGCTATGACGGTTCCTATTTCCGCTCCAATCCGTATCACCACGTGCTGGTCGGGTTCCGCAAACTCTTTCTGGAACTGAAGGAGAAGGGGATCCTGCCGGTGGACCGCGATACGATGATTTACATCGAGACGCTGACGCCGGGAACGGTGCATTTAAACTGCACGCGCCATCTGGGTGTAGACGGGAGCGACGTGCTGGACCTGACGAGAGCGGAGATCGAGGGACATATCCAGGATCTGAAACTGGTCGATGTGCTGCGGAAATATGTGCCCGGCTTTGAAAACTGCTATCTGACGCAGATCTATCCGTTTATCGGCATCCGCGAGAGCCGCCGGTTCCACGGGATCGCGGAACTGACGGAGGACATGGTGCGCGGCGGCGTGGTCGGCGAGGATTCGGTGGGACTCGGCTCCTATATTATTGACATTCACGACGGCGCCGGGAACGGTACGATTGTGAAGAAAGTGCGGCCTTACGGACTGCCCTACGGGATGTCGGTATCCCGGGACATTGCCAATCTGATGTTCAGCGGCCGCTGCGCGTCCATGGACGCGGTGGCGCTTTCTTCGGCCCGGGTGATGCCGCCGTTAATGGCGCTCGGGCAGGGCGCTGGAACCGGCGCGGCGCTGGCGGTGCGCGACGGAGTGATGCCCGGCGAGGTGAATGTGGCGGAAGTGCGCGAAATCCTGCGCCGCGACGGGGCGATGCTGGAGCCGTCGCCGGACGCGACGGTTCTGTATCCGGAGCGTGGATGAGTTGCGGGCGGAAATAAGAGGGATAAGAGAAAGGGACATATCCGATGAAGTGCAGTTTGGAACAGATCGTTTCCATAACACAGGGTGCCGTGCGGATCGAGCAGCGGGAGGACGGGATTCATTTCAGCCGGTTCACAAAGGAGCAGCAGTCCGTGTACGAGGGGACGTCCCTGTATGACAAGACGTTTGCGACGGCGGGGGTGGCGCTTTCGTTTAGGACGGACAGCAAAAAGATGAAAATGCGCGTTGCCGCGTACGAATGCACCAGCCGGCGCGCGTTTGCCCATGATGTCCTGCGGAACGGGCGGCTGATCGGGCAGATCGGCAATCTGGATCAGGTTCCCATGGCGGCCGCTCCGGGCGCGGGCGGATCTCCCCACGGGCCCGGCCCTTCCCTCGGATGTTTTGAAGAAAGTTACGAACTGGGGGAGGGAGAGAAGGAAATCCGGATCGTTTTCCCGTGGTCGGTCCTGTCGGTTCTGAAGGAACTGGAACTGGATGACGGCGCGTCCCTGATTCCCGCGGAGCGGAAAAGAAGGATCCTGTTTTTCGGGGATTCCATTACGCAGGGATACAGCGCGCAATACCCTTCCCGGCATTACACGGTGCGGCTGGCGGAGATGCTCGGGGCGGAAGGGATCAACAAGGCGGTCGGCGGCGACTGTTTCCGGCCGGCGCTGGCGGCCGAGAGGGACGCGTTTGAACCGGAGGATATTCTGGTCGCGTACGGGACCAACGACTGGAGTAAGACCACATGGGAGGTTTTCGAGAAGAACAGTCTGGAGTTTTACCGGCTCCTCTCCGAAGAGTACCCGGACGCGCGCATCTGGGCGCTTACGCCGATCTGGCGCGCGGATTACCGGGCGGAAAAACCGATCGGGGAATTTTCCCGCGTGGCGGAACGGATTTTCGACGTGGCGGGCCGTTTCCCGAATATCACGGCGGTCAGCGGCTGGGATCTGATTCCGCATTTGAGCGGTTTCTACGGAGACAAGCGGCTCCATCCCAATGATTTCGGCTTCCGCAAATATTTCGGAAGTCTGCGGCGGGAACTGGCGAAGGCGGGCATAGCGGGGCCGTTTACGCGAAACGGTTTCTGCGGCGAACGGATGTTCTGGCAAATGAACCCGTCGTCCGGAGTTCTGCGTATAACGGGCGAAGGACAGATGGACAACTGGTCGGATGAGAATGAGGACGCTCCGTGGGACATTTACCGGGAGCAGATCGTGTCCGTGCTCGTGGGGGAAGGCGTCGCCAGTCTGGGCGATCGGGCTTTCCATCATTTTCCGGCGCTTGCGTCGGTATCGCTGCCGGAGAGCCTTCAGACCATCGGGGTGAATACCTTCTGCGGCTGCACGGCGCTCAGGGAAATCACGGTTCCCGAAGGGGTTCGGATCCTGGCTTCCAAAGCGTTTAACGAGTGTACGGGACTGGAAACGGTTCACCTTCCGTCCACCCTGCAATATATTGACATGAAAGCGTTCGACAAGGACGCGAATCTGCGCCGTGTCATTTACGGCGGCAGCGCGCGGCGGTGGTACACGATCCAAATCAGCCGGCAGGCGAGAGGGAACGATCTGCTGGTCCGCGCGGAGCGGACCTGTCTGGCAGACGGCGCGGCGGGAGACAGGGCAAAATATGGCGGGGATAATGACACATGCCCCGTCCTTCCAAACAGCGCGGTGAACCGTTACGATTTTCTTACCGGCCGGATCCGTGACATACTGGCGGCCGGCGGGGACGGGACCATGTATATTCTGGACCCGAAGAAATTCGAGAGTCCGGACAAGAATCCGACGAAATGCGGCGAATGCACCGTGATTATTTTCCCGAAAGGGACCACGATGATGATCGACGGGGGCAACTCCCACTGCGTTGACCGCACGCTGGAACTGGTGAAGGCCATCGGTCTGAAGCGGGTGGATTATTTCGTGATGTCCCATTCCCATTCCGACCACGTGAACGGCGCCATAAAGATTGCGGAGTACCTTTATGAAAACGGGGGAAGCGTCGGCCGCTACTACGCGGCCCCGTATTCGGCGGGAAAGGAGCCGGAACTGCGGGAGTATCTGCGCCGGCACGGTACGGAAATGCATGAAGACGTGATGGTTCCGTACGAATTTCCGGAGATTGACGGCGTGTCCGTCGAGATCCTGAGTCCGGCGGAGGAGGTTCTGACGGTTTGCCGGGAGATGATCGCCGCCGAACGGCCCGGCGACGCGCCGGTCAATAACGTTTCTATTTTGATGAAATTCCGTTTCGGCCAGTCTTCTTTCCTGACGGGCGGCGATCTGTACCGGGACATGGAGCGGCTGCTGGTCAGCGAACTGGGCGAAAAGCTGCAGGCGGATGTGCTGAAAACCAATCACCACGGGACCTATACGTCTTCCTGCGCGGAATGGCTGGACGCCGTTCGCCCCATGATCGCGTTCAGCGAGGCGGACGACAACGGGGATCAGCTGCTGGCGGAGGAATGCGAACGCCGCGGGATCGCCTACTACTCGGAGGGTCTGTCCGGGCTGATCGTGATTGCCATGGACGGCACGAGAAATTACCGGGTGGAGAGGCAGTGGCAGCAAAGCGCTTGCGCCGAAAAGCAGCCATTTTCCATAAGAAAATGAGCGAATTTAAAGTGTTTTAGAATTTCGAAAGCACGAAGTGCGGAGAAATCCGTGCATCACAGGGGGGGTAAATGATGCCAAACGGATTGTTCCGTGCTTCGCACTCCCGCAATCCTGCCCGCC
>CAZPGD010000076.1:0-7284 GCA_964585865.1 uncultured Hungatella sp.
AATCCGTGGGGCCCCTGCCCCACTTCTTCCTCATGTCGGGGCGGGTCGTAAAGTCCTTCATCCACCGGCATGTAAACATGCCGTGGATTCAGACTTACGACCCTGGCATCGCATGAAATGACAGTAAAAAAATCGAGAATCGTAATAGAATCGAAAGATATGAGTGTTGAATTAACAAAAACTCCTTGTTAAAATAAAGCATACGGTACCGGTAGAGGACGAAAGAACGCAGAAGGAGAGATGGAGTATGAAGAAGAAAGGCTGGATGATCCTGGCTTTATCGGCGGTCATGACGGCGGGAGCGGCCGTGACGTCCCAGGCCGCGGGATGGAGATCGGACAACGGAGTCTGGGTGTACGAGGACTCTTCAGGCTATCTGGTATATAACGAGTGGAAGCGCGGCGCGGATAACCAGTGGAGGTATCTGGACAGCAACGGCCAGATGGCGGTGAACCGCTGGGTCGACGATATTTACTATGTGGACGAGAACGGCGTCATGGTCACGAGCGGATGGAAGCAGCTGAGCGCGGGACCGGCCGGCGAGACGGACGATATCTGCTGGTACTATTTTCAGACGAACGGCAAGGCCATAACCGACAGCTGGAAAAAGATCGATAACAAATGGTACCATTTCAATTCCGAGGCGGCCATGGAGACCGGCTGGGTAGACGGGGATATGTATTTCTGTACCGACAGCGGTGCCGCGATGGTCGGCTGGGGCCACCTGGTCCCGCCGAATGAGGACGTGGAGTCCTGGAGCCCGTATGACGAGGACGAAGGGCTGAAGTGGTATTATTTCAATTCCAGCGGCAAGAAGTACGTGCCCGCGGACGGGGCCGATTACGCGGAGAAGCGGATCGACGGAGCGTACTACTGCTTTGATTATAACGGCATCATGCAGACCGGCTGGGTACAGTTCGGCGATTCCGGGAATTCCGGGTCGCTTCTTGCCGGGTACCGGTTCTACGGCCCGGACGGCAAGGGCGTGACCGGCTGGTACTCGGCCTATCCGCCCGAAGAACTGGCGGGCGAGTATGAGGATGACGTAGACTGGTTCTATTTTACCAAGAGCGGCGTACCGAAGGTGGGCCGGACCGAAGCGACTTCCAACGATTTCGTCCGGATCAACGGCAAGACCTATTTATTTAACGAGAAAGGCAATCCGGCGAGGGGTCTCCAGAAGGTGGAGATCGAAAGCGGCGTGGAGACGGCGTATTATTTTGACGAGAACACGAGAGTCGCCGTTAAGGGACGCAAGGAGATCGTTGAGGGCGACGGAACCCCGGCGACGTACTATTTTCTGGACAGCGGCAAGGGATGCACCGGCGTCAACGGCGGGTACCTGTATTACGAGGGCAAGCTGCAGAAAGCCGAGGAAGGCAGCCGCTACCAGCCGGTTCTGGTCAACGGCAAGGCGTATCTGATCAACACTTCCGGGCGCGTTACCAAGAACACGAATTCCGCCAAGGACGGGGACGGCAATAAATATACGACGAACAAGGACGGCGTAGTGATTAAAATGAACGGCGAACCGGTGGAAAGCAACGAGATAGGCATGACTCCCGTGCCGCCGGTCTGGTGGTAAGGAGCGGGACCGGCGCCCGGCCGGGCGCCGGCGCGCCGGAAGGACGGGAAACGCTTTCCCCGCGTTACGCGGGCGCCGGCGAATCGGAGGAACGGGAAACGCGCTCCCGGCGGTACGCGGGAGACGGCTTGAGTGAATGGACTGGAGGAAAACCATGGCGACAATTTTAGTTACCGGCAACAGAGGCTATATCGGTTCCGTAATGGTACCCGTGCTGATCGAAAAGGGCTACGACGTGATCGGCTACGACATCGGCTACTACGAGGACTGCGATCTGGCCGACAATACGCAGCATGTCGTGAAGCAGATTCATAAGGATTTGCGGGACTGCGAAAAGGAGGACTTCGCCGGAGCGGACTATGTGATCCACCTGGCCGGGCTTTCCAATGACCCGCTGGGCGAGTTTGACCCGGAACTGACATACGAGATTAATTACGAGGGCACCATGCGCCTGGCGCGGTGCGCGAAGGAAGCCGGCGTGAAGAGGTTCGTCTATACTTCTTCGCAGAGCGTTTACGGTATTTCCGATGTAAGCCGGGCCGTGGATGAGGAGGGCGTAAAGAATCCCATTACCGCCTACGCGAAGACGAAGTGGCTGTGTGAGTGCGAACTGCGCAAACTCTGCACGGATGATTTTGTCATTACCTTTCTGCGGCCGGCTACCGCCTACGGGGCCAGTCCGAACATGCGCTGCGACATCGTTTTCAACGGCTTTGTCGCCGACGCGTACACGAGTAAATTAATCGAGATCAAGAGCGACGGGACGCCCTGGCGCCCCATGTCGCATATACGGGATATTTCCGCGGCGTTTCTGGCCGTACTGGAAGCCCCCGCGGAACTGGTAAAAAACGAAGCCTTCAACGTAGGGACGGCCGACAACAACTATACCGTGCGGCAGCTGGCGGAGGCCGCGCGGAGCGCCGTTCCCGGCTGCGAACTGACGTTCACGGGCGAACATACCGATCCGCGGAGTTACCGGGTGTCCGCCGACAAGATTCTTACGGTACTGAAAGATTATTACAGGCCGCGGTGGGATATCGAAAAAGGAGGCAGGGAGCTGATGGACTACTATGCTTCCATTCATTTTGACCGCGAGACGTTTAACGGTTACAAGTGCGTCCGGCTGAAATGTCTGAAGAAGCGGATAGAGGAAGGCTCTCTGGACGGGAGTCTCCGCGTCAGGTGAGTCTTTGCGTCGGGTGAGACGGACGAAGCGGGCGGGAAATTACGGATCTCCCTGCGGGCGGGGACGGAAGGAGGAACAGGAATCAGATGCAGTACCAATGGGAAGACGAGAAGCAGGCGCGGCAGGAAATTCTGGACGCGGTTTCCGCGTATTATCATGCGTATAAAGAAAACAGGAAGCCATTTGAGCCGGGGGACCGGATCGCTTACTCCGGGCGTGTTTATGACGACAGGGAAATGCGCAGCCTCACGGAGGCGGTGCTGGATTTCTGGCTGACCGCGGGTCCCTTTGCCGAAAGACTGGAAAAGGAACTTGCCGAATGGCTGGGAGTAAAGTATGTCAGCCTTGTAAACAGCGGGTCGTCCGCCAATCTGCTGGCGGTCTCCGCGCTGACCGCCCCGGAACTGGGGGAAAGACGTATCAAGGCCGGCGATGAGATCATTACGGTCGCGGCGGGATTTCCCACCACGGTCACGCCCATTATTCAGTGCGGCGCGGTTCCGGTATTCGTGGATGTGACGATTCCCCAGTATAATATCGACGTCACGAAACTGGAAGAAGCGGTGAGTGAAAAAACGAAAGCCGTCATGATCGCGCATACGATGGGGAACCCCTTTGATCTGGCGGCGGTGAAAGCGTTTTGCGACAAGTACAATCTGTGGCTGATCGAGGACAACTGCGACGCGCTGGGCAGTACCTATACCCTGGACGGGGAGACACGCTTTACCGGCACGATCGGGGATATCGGCACATCCAGTTTCTATCCGCCCCATCATATCACGATGGGCGAGGGCGGCGCCGTTTACACAAACAACCCGCTTCTGCACCGGATGATCCTTTCCTTCCGGGACTGGGGCAGGGACTGTGTCTGCCCCTCCGGCCATGACAATATGTGCGGCCACCGTTTCGACGGGCAGTACGGGGAACTTCCGCGCGGTTACGATCATAAATTTGTGTACAGTCATTTCGGTTATAATCTGAAGATAACGGATCTGCAGGCGTCTGTCGGATGCGAACAGTTAAAGAAACTTCCGGATTTTGTAAAAACCCGGCGCCATAACTGGCAGCGGCTGTACGATACGTTATCGGCAAGTCCCGCGGCGGAGAGACTGATCCTGCCGGAGGCGGTGGAAAACGGGGACCCGTCCTGGTTCGGCTTCATCCTTACGGTCAGGGAAGGCGCGGACCGCGACCGGATCGTTCATCACCTGGAGAGCAACGGGATCCAGACCCGGATGCTGTTCGCCGGGAACCTGACCAAACATCCCTGCTTTGACGGGATGCGCGGGGAAGGCCGCGGCTACCGCGTCGCGGGTACGCTGGACAACACGGACCGGATTATGCGCGATACCTTCTGGGTCGGCGTGTATCCCGGAATGAATGACGAGATGGTGGATTATATGGCGGAGACGATCATCGGAGTCGCGGCGGAATGAACCGTCCGGCGCGAAGGGGTAGCGGTCATGCAGGAAATGTATGATGTTGTGATTATCGGGGCCGGAGCGGTGGGGTGCGCGATCGCGAGAGAATTATCGCGCTACTCTTTGCGCGTCGCGGTTCTTGAAAAAGACGCGGATGTCGCCGGCGAGACCAGCGGCCGCAATTCCGCCGTCGTTCACGCCGGCTTCAATAACAGAACCGGCAGTCTGATGGCACGGCTCTGCGTGAGGGGCAGTCAGTGCTTTGAGGCGGTATGCCGGACGCTGGATGTGCCTTACAGGAAGACCGGGAAACTTCTGGTCGCTTTTGACCGTGCCGATATGGAGTCCCTCGAGACGATCCTGCGGCAGGGCGAACGCAACGGGTGCAGAGGGCTTCGGACCGTCTCCAAAGAGGAACTGCACGCGCTTGTCCCGGATGTCGGCGGGATCGGCGGGATGCTGAGCCCGGAGACGGCTATATTCGATCCGTTTACCTACTGCGTCGCGCTGGCGGAAAACGCCGTGGAAAACGGAGTGCGTTTCTATCTGAATCATGAAGTGACGGGCATTTCTTCCGGAAACGGGGGAGGTTTCCGCGTCCTCGCGGGGAGCGACGCGTTCTCGTGCCGCTTCCTTATTAATGCCGCGGGGCTGTATGCCGACCGTATTTCGGAAATGGCAGGCGTAAGCGGCTACCGGATCTATCCCTGCCGCGGCGAATACTATATTCTGGACAAGATCGCGGATCCGTATCTGCCTCTTCCCGTATATCCCGTTCCGCGGCCCGGCGCCGGCGGCCTGGGGGTCCATCTGACGCCGACCATCGACGGGAATATCCTGATCGGTCCCAGCGCGGATTATATCGGGGAGCGCGATGATTATGCCTGTACGGCAAAAACGATGGACGAACTTTTCCGCGAGGCAAAACAGCTCCTGCCCGTTCTGGAGCGGCGCCATATTATCGGCAGTTACGCCGGCATCCGGCCGAAACAGACTCCTCCGGATGAGGGAGGGTTCCGGGATTTCGTAATCCGGGAAGAGCCGAACCGGCCGGGGCTCATTAACCTGATCGGCATTGAATCGCCGGGCCTGACGGCTTCCGTGCCGATCGCGGAGACGGTTCGGGATATTCTGGCGCAGAAGACGGATCTGAAGGAAAAGCGGGAGTACGTCGCGAACCGCCGGGGGATACTCCGGTTCCGGGAGCAGTCCCCCCAAAAGCAGGCGGAGCTGATCGCCATGGATCCGGAATACGGGGAGATTGTGTGCCGGTGCCAGAATGTCACGAAACACGAGATTCGGGAAGCGATTGAAAATCCGCTCGGCGCGAGAAGCCTGTCCGCGATCAAATACCGCGCGTGGGCCACTACCGGACGCTGCGGCGGCGGGTACTGTCTTACCAGGATTGTCAATATGCTGATCCGGGAATACGGTCTGAAACCGTCAGAGATCACCTGGCGCGAGAAGGGCAGCGAGCTTTTTGCGGGGGAGGCAAAATGATGGAGCGGTATGATGTCGTGGTAATCGGAGGCGGGCCGGCCGGTCTGGCCGCGGCGGCGTCCGCCCGCGTAAACGGGGCGGAGCGCGTACTGCTGCTGGAACGGGACGCGTCCCTCGGCGGTATCTTGAACCAGTGTATCCACGACGGGTTCGGACTGCAAAAATACAAACTGCAGCTGACCGGCCCCGAGTACGCCCTGCGCAGCGCCCGGGAAGCCGAGGACGCGGGAGCGGAGATCCTGACGGGATGCATGGTGACGGATCTGACGGCGGATAAAACGGTCACGGCCGTGAGCCCGCGGGGACTTTTGCGGCTGTCGGCGCGTACCGTGATCCTTGCGACCGGGTGCCGTGAGCGAACGCGGGGCAGCCTGTCCATACCCGGTCCGCGGCCCGCCGGGATCTATACCGCCGGGGTCGCGCAGAACCTGGTGAACCGCGGGAATATCATGATCGGCCGCCGGGCGGTCATTCTGGGTTCCGGCGATATCGGGCTGATCATGGCCAGGCGGCTGACGCTGGAAGGCGCCGAAGTCCTGGGCGTGGTGGAAATGATGCCCGAGCCAAGCGGGCTGACGCGCAATGTAAGCCAGTGCGTGCTGGATTACGGCATACCGTTCTACACGGAACATACCGTCAGCCGGATCATCGGCGGGAAACGGCTGGAGGCGGCGGAGATATCCGAAGTGGATGAAAACGGGCGGATCGTGCCGGGAACCGGCAAGATCCTGGCGTGCGATACCCTGGTGCTGTCGGTGGGCCTGATCCCGGAAAACGAAATCGCGAAATCCGCCGGCGTCCGCCTCGATCCCGCTACCAACAACGTGGTCACGGATCCCTTCCTGCAGACGAACATTCCCGGCATCTTTTCCTGCGGCAATTCCAGAAAGGTCATGGATTTTGTGGACACGGTCTCCTCGCAGGGGGAACTGGCGGGAAAGAATGCCGTCCGTTTCCTCGCGGGCGGGGAGATGGAACCATGGACCGGGCAGAGCCGGCGGCAGTCGCACGGTATGCCGCGCTCCGGGGGCGTGATCTGTCCGCTGTGCCCCAACGGCTGCGAGGTGATCTTGAAAGAGAACGGGGAGGCCGAAGGCGGCCGCTGCGAACGCGGCGGGGCCTTCGCGCGAAAGGAGAAGCAGCGCCCGGAACGGATCCTTACGACCACGGTGCGGCTGCGGAACGGGACGGATCCGCTGCTTCCGGTAAGGAGCGAGGAGCCGGTAAGGAAGGAGGATTTTCTTCCGCTCCTAAACAAACTCCACAAGATGCGCGTTTCGGCTCCGGTCCGGCCGGGGCAGACCATCCTGTGCGCGGACGGGGCGCGGGTGATCGCGGAAGCGGGAGCGGAGCGCACGTAAACGCAAAAACGGAATAAAAAAATTGCTTGCATTTGAAAAGGAAGTATGGTATAGTCAAAAGGCTGTGGCATGATAGCGATGAAGCGTGAGGTTGCTGCCCGCCGTTGCGAGGCAGGTTTTCCGCGGAGCGAATGTCAAGTTGCGAAAACTGGCGACAAGTCACTGTACAGAGATTTCTGCAGGCAAGAGTGTAGAAACGTGCGGGAGGTTCTCGGAACATGAGACACACCC
>CAZPGD010000077.1:0-3720 GCA_964585865.1 uncultured Hungatella sp.
CTTGCACGAAAAAGCATGACTTTGGGACCCGCCCCGACATGAGGAAGAAGCGGGGAGGTGGCGCGGATCCGGGGCGTTTCGGGGATTGCGGGCCGCCGGAGGAAGGGAGGATGGCCGTGGAAGCGTACAAGGCATTGTGGAAGGGCGGGGAAGGCGAGCTGACCGAGAAGAAATCGCGTTTTATCGCCACGACGGCGCCGGTACCCTCGGAGGAGGAAGCGCTGGCTTTCATTGAAAAGACGCGGAAGCGGTACCGGGACGCGCGGCACAACTGCTACGCTTACGTAATCGGGGAGCGGGGGCAGCTTCAGAAATGCAGCGACGACGGGGAGCCGGCGCAGACGGCCGGGAGGCCGATACTGGATGTGCTGCTGGGGGCCGGGATCCGCGACGCCTGCGTGGTCGTGACCCGCTATTTCGGCGGCGTGCTTCTGGGAACCGGGGGTCTGGTGCGCGCCTATTCGGAAGCCGCGCGGGAGGGGCTGCGGCACAGCACGGTCGTGGAGAAAATGCCGGGCCGCCTGCTCCGCGTCGCCGCGTCCTATACGGACGCCGGAAAGATCCGGCATATTCTGGACCGGCGGAAACTGGCGGTGCTGGATACCTCCTACACGGACCGGGTGGAACTGACGGCGGTGGTTCCCGAGAAAGCGGCCGAAGAGACGGCGGCCGCGCTCACGGAGGCGGCCGGCGGAAGGGCGGACGTTTCGGCCGGGGAGTCCGTGTATTTTGCCGAAGCGGACGGAGAGATTGTCCTGTTTTAGATTTTCCTTGCATTTCCGCCCCCGTGATGGTATGATACCAAAGTTGAAAGGAAGCGGGGGAAGAAACGCGGCAGTTATGAGGATGAAGAGGAACGATATCAGGAACGTGGCGATTATCGCGCACGTCGATCACGGCAAAACGACGCTGGTGGACGGAATGCTCCGCCAGAGCGGCGTGTTCCGCGCCAATCAGGAAGTGGTGGAGCGCGTCATGGACTCCAACGAGATCGAACGCGAACGCGGCATTACCATTTTATCGAAAAATACGGCTGTATTTTATAAAGGAACGAAAATCAACATCGTGGACACCCCCGGACACGCCGATTTCGGCGGAGAGGTGGAGCGCGTGCTGAAGATGGTGGACGGCGTGATTCTGGTGGTGGACGCCTACGAGGGGCCCATGCCGCAGACCAAGTTCGTCCTGCGGAAGGCGCTGGAACTGGATTTGTATGTGGTGGTCTGCATCAATAAGATCGACCGCCCGGAGGCGCGGCCGAAGGAAGTGGTGGACGAGGTGCTGGAGCTTTTGATGGATCTGGACGCCTCCGACAAGCAGCTGGACTGCCCGTTCGTCTACGCCTCGGCCAAGGCCGGCTACGCGGTGAAGGATCCGGACGACGCGGGAGTGGACATGAGCCCCCTGTTTGAGACCATTATCGAGCATGTCCCGGCGCCGGAGGGCGACCCGGACGCGGGGACGCAGGTCCTGATCAGCACCATTGATTACAATGAGTACGTGGGCCGCATCGGCGTGGGCAAGGTGGACAACGGCCGCATCCGCGTCAATCAGGAATGCGCCTTGGTCAACCATCACGAACCGGACAAGATGCGGAGGGTCAAAATCAGCAAGCTTTACGAGTTCGACGGGCTGAACAAGGTGGAAGTCCAGGAAGCGACCGTCGGCTCCATCGTGGCGATTTCCGGCATTACCGATCTGCATATCGGCGATACGCTGTGCTCCCCGGAGCAGCCGGAGGCGATTCCTTTCCAGAAGATTTCCGAGCCCACCATCGCCATGAATTTCATGGTCAACGACAGTCCCATGGCCGGCCAGGAAGGGAAATTCGTGACTTCCCGCCATCTCCGCGACCGCCTGTTCCGCGAATTGAACACGGATGTGAGCCTGCGGGTGGAGGAGACGGATTCGCCCGACTGCTTTAAGGTTTCGGGCCGCGGCGAACTGCATTTGTCCGTATTGATCGAAAATATGCGCCGCGAGGGCTATGAATTCGCCGTCAGCAAGGCCGAGGTGCTGTATAAATATAATGAACGGAACCAGAAGCTGGAGCCCATGGAGATCGCCTATATCGACGTGCCGGAGGAATTTACCGGCGCGGTGATCCAGAAGCTGACATCCCGCAAGGGGGAGTTGCAGGGCATGAGCCCGGCGCAGGGCGGTTATACGAGACTGGAATTTTCCATCCCCTCGCGCGGTCTGATCGGCTACCGGGGCGAATTCCTGACCGACACGAAGGGCAACGGGATCATGAATACGATTTTTGACGGCTACGCCCCCTATAAAGGGGATTTAAGCTACCGCAAGACCGGCTCCCTGATCGCGTACGAGGGCGGGGAATCGGTGGCGTACGGGCTGTTCGCGGCGCAGGAGCGCGGCATCCTGTTCATCGGTCCCGGCGTGAAGGTTTACGCGGGGATGGTGATCGGCCAGAGCCCCAAGCCGGAGGATATCGAACTGAACGTCTGCAAGACGAAGAAGCTGACCAATATGCGCTCCGCCGGCGCGGATGAGGCGCTGAAGCTGACGCCGCCGAAGGATATGAGCCTGGAGCAGTGTCTCGATTTTATTGATACGGACGAGCTGCTGGAAGTAACACCGAAGAATCTGCGGATCCGCAAGAGGATCCTGGATCCGACCCTGCGCAAGCGGGCGTCGTTTAAAAGGGACTGAGGACCGGAAACGGAACCGCCGGGACTTCAGTCTCCGGAACGGATTGAAAAAGAGGCAAGATTGGAAAACGGATGAACGGCCCGGGAGGGCCGGGCAAAATGTCGGAAGGAACCGGCGCGGCGAGACCGGAAAATGGGGTCGAACCGCGCCGGTTCTGTGGTTTCTGCCGAAAACCGCGTCGGTTCTGTGTTTTTTTGCCGGGAACCGTGCCGGAGCGGCCGGCTTTTATACATGGGGGAAACAGTGTTTGATTTATAAAGGGAAAGGGAGAAAGCATGACAGAAAAAATGATTGATAACAATAGAGTGAACGTAATCGGAACGGTCCTGCCCGGTTTTTCATTCAGCCATGAAGTGCTGGGGGAGGGGTTCTACCGCATGGATCTGCGGGTGAACCGTTTGAGCGACCAGACGGACATTATTCCGCTTACAGTCCCGGAACGGCTGCTGGATCTGTCGGAGGATTATGCCGGGCGCACGGTGGAAGCCGTCGGCCAGTTCCGTTCCTATAACCGCCACGAAGGCGCCAGGAGCCGCCTGCTGCTGTCCGTGTTTGTGAGGGAGTTCCGTTTTATGGAGGAATTCACGGATTATACGAAAGCAAACCGGATCCTTTTGGACGGGTATCTCTGCAAGGTTCCGGTTTACCGCAAAACGCCTCTTGGCCGGGAGATTGCGGATATCCTTCTGGCGGTGAACCGCCCCTACGGGAAATCCGACTATATCCCCTGCATCGTCTGGGGACACAGCGCGCGCAGCGCGGCCGGTTTCGGGATCGGGGCCAGGATCTGCGTCCGCGGCCGGGTCCAGAGCCGGGAGTACAGGAAAATGACCGGCGATTCCCTGTGCGAGAAGCGGATCGCCTATGAGGTTTCGGTGAGCAGGATCGAGCGCAGGGACTGAATGCGTTCTGATGTACGCGAACGAGACGCCCCCGGACGGCCATAAAGTGGATGCGAGCGGGGCGCGGATACAGTAGCGGGCCGCGTACGGCGGTTTCGTGCGGCGCTTCCGCTCGGAAGAAGGTCTGAGGAAAGTCCCTTAAAAA
>CAZPGD010000077.1:3820-7262 GCA_964585865.1 uncultured Hungatella sp.
GGGGAAGGCGTCGATGGCGTTTGCGCCAACCGGTTTTAGAAACGGAAGAAGGAGAGGGGAAAGATGAGGCGCGGTTATATTGAGGTGATCTGCGGCGAGGGGACGGGCAAGACGGCTCTGGCGCTCGGCAAGGGACTCGGGGCTGTCACCGCGCGCAGGAACGTAATCATGATCCAGTTTTTGAAGGGCTGCGCCAGACAGGAGGAAATGAGCCGCCTCCGCTGCCTGGAGCCGGAGCTTAAGGTGTTCCGTTTTGAAAAAGCGGACGCGTTTTTTGAAAATCTCACGGAGGAGGAAAAGGCGGAGGAGCGGAGCAATATCCGCAACGGCTTCAATTTCGCGAAAAAGGTCATTGCTACCGGGGAATGCGATCTGCTGATTCTCGATGAGATTCTGGGGACCGTCAGTCAGGGGATCGTTTCGATGGAAGAGTTCGAGAATTTCCTGCGCGCGAAAGACGAGGAAATGAGCCTTCTGCTGACCGGGCGGGATTTTCCGGCGGAACTGGCTTCCTACGTGGATGTCTTTACCACGATTCAACATGTTGACGCCAGGGACGAAAGTCTTTCATCCGCGGCGTGTTTACATGTCGGAGGATGAAAAGCTTTGCGACCCGCCCCGACATGAGGAAGAAGCGGGGAAAGGGCCCCACGGGTTCCGAATGCCGGGCGGGATTGTGGGAGTGCGCGGCACGGAACAATCCGTCGGGCACATGAACATGTTGCAGTTGACAAAACCGGGGAACAATGATACCATTTAGGAAAGAAGAAGTAGAGGTTGCGCATATCATGAGTAGGAGGCCGGATGCGGCAGGAGCAGAAGAAGGTCTCGGAAAGGGAGAGCGCCGAAGAGGAGTACGGCCTGACAGTACGAATCTGGGCATATGGCGAACAGCCGTATGACTGTCATCCGCGGTGGGTGGAGAGCTACTCTTGAAGTTCGGCACGTACTTTGAGAATCGGCTTTCCGGAGCCGGTTCTTTTTGTATTTATTTTTTCGTATTTATTTTTTCGTTAGGAGGGCAAAAGAATGGCTGTTTTTGAAGGAGCGGGCGTAGCGCTGATCACGCCGTTTCGGGAAAACGGGGATGTGAACTACGACAAATTGGACGAACTTCTGGAGGAGCAGATTGCCGGCGGCACGGATTCCGTCATTATCTGCGGCACGACGGGCGAATCCGCCACCATGTCCCATGAAGAGCATCTGGATGTGATTCGGTTTGCCTGCAAACGGGTGGCGGGCCGTATCCCGGTGATCGCGGGGGCCGGCTCGAATTCGACGCGGGAGGCTATCTATATGTCCAGGGGAGCGGAGGAGGCGGGGGCCGACGCGCTGCTTCTGGTGACGCCCTATTACAACAAGGCGACCCAGGGCGGACTGATTGCGCATTACACGAAGATCGCGGAGTCGGTGAAGCTGCCGATCATTCTGTACCATATCCCCAGCCGGACCGGCGTGACGATGGCCCCGGAGACGATTGTGAAATTGTGCCGGGATGTGCCGAATATCGTGGGCGTGAAGGAAGCGAGCGGCAATATTTCGGCGATTGCCAAAATGATGAGTCTGGCTGACGGCCGCATCGATCTGTATTCCGGCAATGACGATCAGATCGTGCCGATCCTGTCCCTGGGCGGCAAGGGCGTGATTTCCGTTCTGTCCAATATCGCGCCCCGGCAGACGCATGAGATCTGCGAGAAATACCGAAACGGCGACAGGGAAGGCAGCCTGAGGATGCAGCTGGAGGCGATTCCGCTGATCAGCGCCCTGTTCTGCGAGGTCAACCCGATCCCGGTGAAGGCGGCCATGAACATGATGGGCAAGGAAGTCGGCCCGCTGCGTCTGCCTTTGACGGAAATGGAGCCGAAGAATCAGGAGCGCCTGAGAGAGGCGATGAAAGGGTACGGATTATTATGAGCAAAATGACGAATATCCTTCTCCATGGCTGCGGCGGGGCGATGGGTCAGGTAATATCCGAACTGGCCGCCGGGTCGGAAAATGTTCGGATCGTTGCCGGAGTGGACGTAAATCCGGTTAAGGACAGGGAGTATCCCGTCCTGGCTTCACTGGATGCGTGGGAAGGCGGACCGGCGGTGGTGGTGGATTTCTCCACCGCCGCGGCGGTCGATCACCTGCTGGACTGCTGCGCGGAGAAGGGACTGCCGCTGGTGCTCTGCACCACGGGGCTTTCCGACGCGCAGGTCCGCAAAGCGGAGGCGTGCGCGCAAAAGACGGCGGTCCTGCGGTCCGCCAATATGTCGCTGGGCGTGAACCTGCTTTTAAAGCTGGTGCAGGACGCGGCCAGGGTGCTGGCGGACGCCGGTTTTGATATGGAGATCGTGGAGAAGCACCACCGGCGGAAGCTGGACGCGCCCAGCGGGACGGCGCTGGCGCTGGCAGATTCGCTGAATGAGGCGCTGGGCGGGGAGTACCATGATCAGTTTGACCGCCACGAGCGCCACGAGAAGCGGGATCCGAAGGAGATCGGCATTTCCTCGGTGCGCGGAGGAACCATCGTGGGCGAGCACGAGGTGATCTTCGCGGGGCAGGACGAGGTGGTTACGTTCACCCACACGGCCTATTCCCGGGCGATTTTCGCGAAGGGGGCTCTCGAGGCGGCCGTATTCCTGGACGGGAAACCGGCGGGGCTGTATTCGATGGCCGACGTGATCGCGGCGCGGACGTCCCGGTGAAGGCGGCCTTTGAAAATGTCAGGCGCCGGAAGTGGCCGGTTTTGGATCCTGCCGGGTTCGCGTTCAACTTATTTTGGTATAACCTGTGAAGCCGGGATCACGGCTTCCGGCGGGTTACGGTGGTCGCCCAGCATTTTCTCCATCCAGACCATGTCGTGCCAGGCCCCCAGCTTGTACCCGCAGGAAGTAAAATGCGCCGCCAAACGGTACCCGAACTTCTCGTGAAAGCGTATGCTTTCCGGATTGGGGAAAGTGATGCAGGCGTTGACATTCAGAATGTGCTGCCGCTTCAGCCATTGTTCCAGTTCCCGGTAAAGGGCCGTGCCGACTCCCCGGCCGCGGCGGTCCATGGCGACGTAAACGGACGTTTCGACCGCCCAGCCGTAGGCGGCCCGCTCCTTGAAGGCGGAAGCGTAGGTGTACCCGACCGGTATGCCGTTTATTTCCGCCGCCAGGTAAGGGTACTGCTTCCGTGTTTTTTCGATCCGTTCGCGAAATTCCTCCGCGGACGGGACGGTGTATTCAAAGGTGATTGCCGTTTCTTCCACGTAGGGCGCGTAGATGGCCAGAAGCGCTTCCGCGTCCGCCGGGACGGCCGGGCGCACCCGGATGGAAGAAGGGGCGGGGGCGGCTGAATTGGATATTTTCATGATGGAATTACCTCGGTATTGTAAGATGTTGGGGTCAAATGATGCCAGGCGGGTCGTAAAGTCCTTCATCCACCGGCATGTAAACATGCCGTGGATTCAGAC
>CAZPGD010000078.1:0-7199 GCA_964585865.1 uncultured Hungatella sp.
GGAACGAACGGAGCGCCGCAAGGGCAGCCGCCGCAGGCGGGGACAGGCGGAATGAGCGGAGCGCCGCAGGGTCGCCCGCCAATGACGGGAGCGGGCGGAATGAACGGAACGAACGGAGTGCCGCAGGGGCGTCCGCCGATGGCGGGAGCGGGCGGAATGAACGGAACGAACGGAGCGCCGCAAGGGCAGCCGCCGCAGGCGGGGACAGGCGGAATGAACGGAGCGCCGCAAGGTCGTCCGCCGATGTCGGGAACGGGCGGAACGAATGGGATGCCGCAGGGTTCGTCGCCGAAGACAGGCATAGGCGGAACAAATGGAGTGCCGCAGGGCCCGTCGCAGGCAGAGACGGGCGGAATGTCCGGAGCACCGCAGAGCCAGAATCCGCAGGCAGGGACAGGCGGATCGAATAGAGTGCCGCAGGGCCAGCCGTCGGAGTCCGGAACAGGCGAAACGCCGCAAAGTCAGTCACCGAAACCGGGAGCGGCCGAAGCGCCGCAGGATCAGCCTGCGAAGCCCGGAACGGATAAAGAGGCGGAGAATTAGGCGAATCACTGCCGGACGGGCTGCCGGCGTCGGGAACGGCTGAAAGTCCGGGGCGGCAGCGGGATTTGATTTTGAGAACACAAAGTGCGGAGAAATCCGCGCATCATAGGGGGCAAAACACAGGGGTCAAAATACCTTTTGCTCCCCAACATCACGGATATGTCACAAACAGGAAAACCGTCATGTCAGAATATCTTTTATTCCAGCATGACGGTTTATGTTAATCTCTGTTCCGCCGCCTTTCAGCCGGCGGTATAAATCGTAATGAAAGTCTGATTCCTTTCACATTAGCCCATCCGCGGTTGCTGCCTTCATGACTGCCCGGAGGCGGCTGCCGGTGTCCGGACGGTCAGGACGGTTGTTGTCGCCGCTGTCCTGTCAGACGGGACGTTTAAGGGCGCCGTTGTCCGAGCGTTTAGCGGTTGCCTGATCCATCCGGAACGGCTGTTTCCGCCGTTGTCTGGCCAGTCTGGCCGTCTGCCGCTTCCGGGGTCCGGGCCGTGGGCAGCGGCGGCAGGCTGTTCGCGGTCTGTCCGGCTGATTTGCCCGTTTTGGCCTTTTTTGGTGTTCCGGACGTCCGGGATGCCCGTTCGGATTTCCCGCGCCGTGCTTTGCGGCTGACGGCGCGAATGATCAGGACGGCCGCCGCCAGTATGACCGCCCATACCGCCAGCGTGGGCAGAGAGGACAGGAACCAGACGAAGAAATCCACTAAACTGTTTCCGACATTCCGCAGGTTCCGCGTAAAGCCCTTTTGGACACGGGTGAACACGGAGTCCGGAGTTGTGGGAGTGAAGGTCGCTACTTCGGAAATATCGATCATAACGGTGCCGTAATCCACCTGATTGTCATAAATCCGGAGTTGGGATTCGAATTTCTCCAGTTCATACCGAATCTCCGAGAGCCGCTGTTCCAGCGCGATAACGGATTCCAGGGAATCAGCCTTTTCCAGCAGTTCCCAAAGACGATCCTGCTCGATGGTCAGGGATTTCTTGCGGCTTTCAATGTCTGTATATTGAAGGGTAACATCTTCCACCGATTCGGAGCGGAAGACGACGTTGCTTTGCTCCGATACTTTTGACAGAAACGCGTCCAATTTGTCAGAGGGGATACGGGCGGTCAGGCTGGCGTTTCGCCGTCCGCCGGATTCCGAAATGCTGGATCCGGACATATCGGAGTACTCGATATAACCGCCGTCCGCCTCGACCGCCTGACGCAGATTTTCGAGCAATGTGTCAAATTCCGTGGTTTCAACGTTCAGATTAATTGTGCGGATCAGTTTGCGGCCGGTATTCGAAAGGGACTCCTGACCGGCGGATCCGGTGGAACCGGAACTGAAAACGTCGCTGTCTTTGACAACTTCTTCCGTCATTTCCGTTCCCGCACTCCATGTCCCGGAGGCGGCCGACGTCATTTCCATTGTTTCCGCCGCTTTCTCCGCGGATACCCCGTTTTCCGACGGCGCGGAATACGAGTAGCTGCCGACGTAATTGCCGCTATCCGATCCGCCCTGGCCGGAAACGCCGGAGGATTGGCCGCAGGCCGTCATGCCGAGCACGGCAAATGCCGAGAGTGCCGCCAGTAAAATCGGTACAGTTTTCGCGTGAGTAATTTTTTTCATAAGATACACCTCCCCAATCATGTCTTTTGTGTTGTTTTATTTAGGATACGGATCGGGCGGATAAATTTATGGAGATTTTTTTATTTTATCAAAAATGCCGCGGATTTTCCAGAATGTTTTTGCCCGGCACAAATGCCGCGGATTTTTCCGGAACGTTTTTGCCCGGCACAAATGCCGCGGATTTTCCGGAACGTTTTTTTCCGGCGCAAATGCCGCGGATTTTCCGGAACGATTTTTCATCGGCACAAATGCCGCGGATTTTCCGGAATGACGCGTGCAGGAAAGCGTTGAATGCGGAATGCCCGGCAATGCCGCGGAATTGTTACGAATTTCTTGTGAAATGGTTGCGGATATCTTAATTCAATATAAATTTATTGTTTTTCAATAAAAATATATTGAATTATAATGTTCGCGGTGCTATACTTCCGTGCGAAGGGGAACAGAGAAGCCCCCATTCGCGGCAAAACCGGATGTGCGGGCGTCCGGATAAAAAGGGATAAGGAGTGATGACGGATGAATCAAAAACTGGTACTGTTTACGAAACGGCTTTTGGATCTGATGTTCTATCTGGGGATCCTGGTGACATTGTCCGTACCGGCGCTGTGCCGGTGGGCCGGGAATTATGTGGAAGATTTCCGGGTTTTTTACTGGCCGCAGACGGTGCTTTACATGCTGTCCGGCGCTGCAAGCCTGCTGATGATTCTGGATCTGCGGCGAATGTTCGCTACGGTTCTGGCGGATAACGCCTTTGTCATGGAGAACGCGCGGGCATTGAAGCGTATGGCGAAATACAGCTTTGTGATCGCGATTTTGTCCCTGCTGCGGCTGTTTTACGCGCCTACGCCCACGACGGTCGTAGTTGTGATTGTCTTTTCAATCGCCGGATTGTTCAGTCTGGTCCTGAGTCAGGTTTTTGAGAGGGCTGTCCGGTACAAGGAAGAGAATGACCTGACTATATAGGAGGAGGGGCGCGCATGGGAATCGTTATTGATCTGGATGTGGTTATGGCGAAAAGAAAGATGGGGCTGACGGAGCTTTCCAAAGAAGTGGACATTACGATGGCGAATCTGTCCATTTTGAAGAATAATAAGGCGAAAGCGATCCGGTTCTCTACGCTGGAAGCCCTCTGCAGGGCACTGAATTGCCAGCCGGGGGATATTATACGGTATGAGGACGACAGCGTCTGAAGGGAGGGATCTTGAATATGGAAGATACGGAAGGAATGCGGGGGAAGAAATGCGCGGCCGGCGGGTGCGCGGGGGCGGACGCGAAAGCGGACGCCGTGCGGGAGCAATTTGCGGAGACGGTTGTTGCGGGGCAGCAGTCTGCGGGTGTGACTGCCGCTGGAAAGCAGCCTGCGGAGGCGGTTGCTGTGGGGCAACAGTTTGTGGAAACGGCTGCTGCGAGAGAACAACGTGCCGAAACAGATGTTGCGGGGCAACAGTCGGCGGGAGCGGCTGCCGCGAGAAAGCAGTCTGAGGAGGCAGCTGTCGCGAGAGAACAGTCTGAAGAGGCGGTTGCTGCGAGAGAACAGTCTGCGGAGACGGTTGCTGCGGGGAAGCAGTCTGCGGAGTGCCTTCTCCCGATCCTGCGGGATTTTCCTTTCTTCGCGGGGCTGAGCCTGTTTTTCGGTGTGGCATATACGTTTTGCCTGTATAAAAATCCGGGCGGCGTTACTTACCCGCTGTTTGTCGCGACTGCCTGCGCCTGCGGCGTTCTGGCCTGCCGCCGTCTGCATTGTCCCGTAAAGAGGGACAGCTGGTTTTTGATAGCCGCCGCGATTGTGCTGGGTATCGGTACCTGCCGCACCGCAGAATGGTTTCTGATTGCCGTCAACGGTCTGGCGCTGGTGCTGCTCGGCAGCGTTTTTGCCATTCATCAGTTCTATGAGGACGAGGAGTGGGATCCCGGGAAATATTTTCTGTCGATTATGCGGTACCTGGCCCATATGATCGGGCAGGTTCCGACGCCGTTTCGGCATCTGCGGTCATTTTTACGGCAGAAGGGGAACCGGCAGGCGCGGAAAACGGTTATGATTTTCAAGGGGCTGCTGCTGGCGGTTCCGGTTCTGTGTGTGCTGATCGTCCTTTTGAGCGCGGCGGACGCGGTCTTTTCCAGTCTGTTCCTTAATATTGCCTGGAACCGGTTCCGGCCGGGTGCGTTATTTCATGTGGTTCTCATGCTGGCCTGCGGTTTTTTTGCCATGTACGGCGCCGTGTGCTGCTGCCGGCTGCGTCCGCTGAAAGAAGAAACGCCGGACCGGCGGAAGGGGGAGCCGCTGACCGCTCTGGCTTTTATGGGCAGCATCGCGCTCGTTTACGCGGTTTTCTGCGCCATCCAGGTATATTATCTGTTTTTGGGAAGGGGAAAACTGCCGGAAGGATATTCGTATTCCGATTACGCCAGGCAGGGATTCTTCCAGCTGCTGTTTGTCGCGTGTATCAATCTGGTTATGGTGCTCTGCTGCCTCAAATATATCCGGCCCGACCGGCGCCTTCATCTGCTGCTGACACTGATCTGCGGATGCACATATATTATGCTGGCATCGGCCATATACCGGATGGTCCTGTATGTGCAGGCGTACCATCTGACTTATCTGCGCCTTGTGACGCTGTGGTTTTTGGCCATGACGGCGGTGCTGCTGGCCGGGGTGAGCCTGGCTGTCTGGAAGCCGAAGTTCCGTCTGTTCCGTTTTGGTCTGGCGGTTGTTACCATATTCTATACGGCTCTTGTATGGGCCCGCCCGGGCGAGATACTGGGATGGGATTTTGTCAATCATTTGGACAGGGAACAGATAACTTCCGCGGATATCCGTTATCTGGTCAAAGGACTGAGCGCGGACGCGGCGCCGGCCGTCGCTTCCCTGAACCTGACCGGCGAGGAGGTATGCGACGCGGGTCTCTGGACCCGGTGGGAACTGGAAACTGCGCAGCCGGCCGGCGTGCGGGACGGTGAAGGCGCGGTTTCTCCGGAAAACGGGAAGGAAGAGATATGGCTTACGGAACCCAATTACTGGATGCGGAACTATTATAACCTTCATGCCGGCAGGAATTACATGCATATGGGGATTCGGAACTTTAATTTCGCGCTGGCGCGGGTAAAGGCGCTGATACCGGAGTGAGAGAAATTTGCCGGCCGAGAAATCTGCCCGGCCGGGCTCCGCATTTTTCCGCGCGGTTCCCGGTCATGCGGGAAGCATCGGGGGGAACCGCTGCTTCCCGTTTGGCCGTACGGTTCGGGAAAATGACGTTTTCTGGCATTTTAAAGGGCCGATATGCCATTTTGAAAGGCAATTGAAAATCGTCGGAAAAGAGGTTGAAAGAATTAATAAACGTGCTATAATGTGTGGGCGTGAAACAGGGATTTATAAAAACGTAAAAAGCGCGGAATTGAAAGCCGGTACCGAAAACACCGAACTGAAAATACGGGATTGAAAAACCGGTGCCCAAAAACACAGAATGGAAAATACGGTATGGAAAACACGGTACCGGAACCGTGCGCGGCGCGCGAAAAGGAGCAGTGTTATGACGGCGCAGAGGAAATCGGCGAAGTCTTATGAAATGGATATGTGCAGCGGTCCGCTGTTAACAAAAAACATTATTTACGCACTTCCGGTAATGTTATCGGGGATCCTGCAGCTTCTGTTCAATGCGGCCGATATCATAGTGGTCGGCCGGTACGCCGGGAGCGAATCGCTGGCGGCCGTGGGTTCCACATCGGCGCTGATTAATCTTTTAATCAACCTGTTTACCGGTTTGTCCATCGGTACGAATGTGCTGGCCGCCAGGTTTTACGGGGCGCAGCAGAAGCGTGACATGGAAGAGACGGTGCATACCTCCATGGTGCTTGCCGGAGTCGGGGGAATTTTTTTGACCGCGATTGGCGTGCTGCTGGCGAAGCCCCTGCTGACACTGATGGGGACGCCGGATAACGTACTTCCCCTGTCCGTGATCTATATGAAAATATATTTTGCGGGGATTCCCGCGATGCTCATCTATAATTTCGGCAGCGCCGTGCTGCGAGCCGTGGGCGATACGAAGCGGCCGCTGTATTTTCTGTTTGCGGCGGGCGTGGCCAATGTGTTCATGAACCTGTTTTTCGTTCTTGTCTGCCACATGGGCGTGGCGGGTGTCGCGCTGGCGACGGCGATTTCGCAGTGTATTTCCGCGGTTCTGGTGGTTCGCTGCCTGCTTTCCACGGACGCGGATTACCGCCTGGATCCGCGGAAACTGCGCATTGTCCGCGATAAGATGCAAAGTATTGTCCGTATCGGTCTGCCGGCCGGTATGCAGGGAGCGTTGTTCTCCATATCGAATGTATTGATTCAGTCGTCGGTGAATTCGTTCGGATCCGTGGCCATGGCGGGAAATACGGCGGCTTCGAACATAGAGGGCTTTATTTATACGGCCATGAATTCATTCTATCAGACGTCCCTGAGTTTTACGAGCCAGAATTACGGCGTCCGGAACTATAAGCGGATCAATAAAATCCTGCTTTACTGCGAGGGCCTGGTGCTGTTTGTCGGCGCCGCGCTGGGAGCCGCCGCTCTGACGTTCGGCGATTCCCTGCTTCATATCTACAATTCGGATCCGGAAGTCATTCAGTACGGACTCAACCGGATGCGGATCATTTGCACGACGTATTATCTCTGTGGAATGATGGATGTGGCGGTAGGCAGTCTCCGGGGAATGGGGAACTCCGTGCTGCCGATGGTCATGTCCCTGACGGGCGGCTGCGCGTTCCGGGTTGTCTGGATTTATACCGTATTCGCGGCGAACAGGACGCTTCGGACCCTGTATATCTCTTATCCGATTTCCTGGGCGCTGACGGCGGCGGCGCTGATTATTTGCTTCTGTGTTTATAAGAACCGCCGGGAGAAACAGGATCGCCGGATCAGCCAAAACATGAGCGGGAGCGCGGAGCAGCCCAAAAAGCTGTATAATTTTGCGAGACGCGGAAGGATACCGTCATTTATGCGCCGGCAGAGCAGACGGCGCGGGAGGTTCGCTCTGCTGCCGCTGCGCGCGGCGTCCGG
>CAZPGD010000079.1:0-7157 GCA_964585865.1 uncultured Hungatella sp.
GTCAAACGCCGATTGACGCAAGCGTCATCGGCGCTTTCCTCGTTATTGTACCATATCTTTGTTTTTTTTACATGGATTGTTTTGTGATAGACATTGCAAAAATTGCGTTTTTTATATAAAATGAAGTGACCGCGCCAAAACACGGAACGCGCCGCAACCGCAGAACAACCGCACGGATGCGCAAAACGCGCCGCAACCGCGGACAACCGCACGAACGCGCCGGCTGCGCGGTCAGACGCGGATTTTGAAAATGGAAAGAGGCATATCATGACGGCATCTCCCTCCGTTATCCCGGATATATTATCGGAGAACCAGTACCGGGCCTGCCGGCTTTGCCCGCGCCAATGCGGAGCGGACCGCCGCACGCCGGATGAAATGTCCGCGGCGCGGGCCGGATACTGCCGATGCGGCAGCCGGATCCGGGTCGCGCGGGCGGCCCTGCATTTCTGGGAAGAGCCCTGCATCAGCGGAACCGCGGAGAATACCATGGACTTCTTTGATGGCGGCCCTTCCGGCGAAGCCTCGGATTTTCCCGCAAACGATCCCTCCCCGATTGCCCCGGCAGCCCGCCGCGGCAGCGGCGCCGTCTTTTTCTCCGGCTGCACCCTTGGCTGCTGCTTCTGTCAGAATTATCCCGTCAGCCATGAGAATTTCGGCAGGGAAATCCCGGTTGACGACCTTGCCCGCATTTTCCTCCGCCTCCAGGACCAGGGGGCGTACAATATCAATCTCGTTACCGCCACCCAGTACCTTCCGTCCGTCGTCCGCGCCCTGGAACTGGTCCGCGGCCGTCTTAAGATCCCCGTCGTCTACAACTGCGGCGGCTATGAACGGCCGGAAATCGTCAAGGCACTGGCGGATTACGTCGATATATGGATCCCGGATTTAAAATATTTTGACCAGGCCGCGTCCTCGCGCTACTCCCAGGCCGGCGATTATTTCCGTTACGCTTCCGCGGCCATCCCGCAAATGATTGCCCAGACCGGTCCGCCGGTTCTGGATTCCCGCGGCATCATGCGGTCCGGCGTGATCGTCCGCCACCTGGTACTGCCCGGTATGCGCAAAGACTCCATCCGCCTGCTCTTCTGGATGAAGGAGCACCTGCCGGACGGCGGCTATTACCTGAGCCTGATGAGCCAGTACACCCCCGCCGGAAAGGCCGCCTCTCATGCCGGTCCCTCCCCCTGTCCCGAACTGGGCCGGCGGATCACCACCTACGAATACGAATCCGTTCTCAATACCGCCCTGGACCTTGGTCTTGACATGGGGTATATGCAGCAAAAAAGCAGCGCGAAAGAAGAATACACGCCGCCGTTTAATTTGGAAGGAGTATGAGGCCCTCTCCCCAAAAACGCCGCGTCGCACCGTATTTTCCCCGTTGACTTTATCCAACTAACATGCTAATATGATACCGCTGAAAAGCAAATCCATTTTTTGAAAGGAAATCAAAATGAAAAAGATACTGTCATTATCCTTAATCGCGGTCATGGTCCTGTCTCTGGCCGCATGCGGCGGCAGCCAGTCCTCCAATACCTCCGCGGACACACCCGCCGCCGAAACGACCGCCGCTGCCGCGACGACTGCCGCCGAAACAGCCGCCGCGACGACCGCCGCCGAAACAACCGCGGAAGCGGCTGCCACGACTACCGCGGAAGCGGCTGAAACGACCGCCGCCGGAAGCGAAACATCCACCGCGGACAGCGACCTCGCCTATGTCCGGGGCAAAGGGACCCTGGTGATCGGCATCACCGAGTTTGAACCCATGGATTATCAGGACGCAAGCGGCGAATGGATCGGTTTTGACGCCGACATGGCCAAAGCGTTCGCGGAAAGCCTCGGCGTGAACGCCGAATTTATCGTAATCGACTGGGACAACAAAGTTCTGGAACTCGACGGGAAAACGATCGACTGCGTCTGGAACGGCATGACCCTGACCGATGAAGTTACAACCGCCATGGAATGTTCCAACGCCTACTGCAACAACGCGCAGATCGTGATCGTTCCCGCCGATGTGGCCGATCAGTACCAGGATACGGACAGCCTGTCCGGCCTCTCCTTCGCGGTGGAAGCCGGAAGCGCCGGGGAAGCCGAGGCGGAAGCCCTGGGACTGACCTACACTCCCGTAACCGCCCAGGCGGACGCCCTGATGGAAGTGGCGGCCGGCACCTCCGACGCGGCGATTATTGATTCCCTCATGGCAGCCGCCATGGTCGGGGAAGGCACCGGATACGCCGATCTGACCTACACCGTCAGTCTGAACAGCGAGGAATACGGCGTCGGTTTCCGCAAAGGATCCGATCTGGCCGCGGCGCTGAACGATTTCTTCGCCGCCAGCTACGCGGACGGTTCCATGATGGAATGCGCGGAAACCTACGGTGTGCAGGCAGCCTTAATCGAACAATAACCCTTTTCGGAGTATATTCGCCATGAGTTTGATCCTGGAGCAGATGCCGGTGGTCCTGGCGGCCCTGAATACCGGTTTTATACAGACATTAAAATTATTTTTCACAACCTTGATTGGCGCCTTTCCGCTGGGCTTAATCATCGCGTTCGGCTCCATGTCCCGTTTCCGTCTCCTCAGTTCCTGCACAAAACTGATCGTCTGGATCGTGCGGGGCACCCCGCTGATGATCCAGCTGCTGATCATCTACTATTTCCCCGGACTGGTACTGGACAATCCGATCTGGGGCGGCGGGGAGACGGGACGGTTCCTGGCGGCATCCGCGGCGTTTATCCTCAACTACGCCTGCTATTTTTCCGAAATCTACCGCGGAGGCATCCAAGGCGTGCCCGCCGGGCAGGAGGAAGCCGGGCTGGTTCTGGGCATGACAAGGAAGCAGATCTTTTTCCGCGTCAAACTGCTGCAAATGATCAAGCGGATCGTGCCGCCCATGTCCAACGAGATCATTACTCTCGTCAAGGACACGTCCCTGGCGCGCATCATAGCTCTGCAGGAAATTATTTTCGCCGGGCAATCTTTTCTGAAAGGTTCGCACGGAATTTCCGGAGCCATCTGGCCCCTGTTTTTTACGGCGTTCTACTATCTCATTTTCAACGGCGTCCTGACACTTCTGCTGGGAAAACTGGAGAAAAAGCTGGATTATTTCCGATAAGGGGGAATACGCGGTGCCAATCCTGGAAGCACGCAATATATGCAAATCTTTCGGCCGTACGGAAGTGCTGAAACATATCGATCTCACCCTGGAGCAGGGGCAGGTCCTAAGCATCATCGGCTCTTCCGGCGGAGGCAAGACCACGCTGCTGCGGTGCCTGAACTTTCTGGAAAAGCCGGATCAGGGGGTGATCCGCGTCAACGGGGAAACGCTTTTCGACGCCGGTGACCCCTCCACGCAGAGCGAAGCGGCCATCCGTAAAAAACGGCTGCATTTCGGTCTGGTGTTCCAGTCCTTTAACCTCTTCCCTCAGTACACCGCCCTGGAAAATGTCATGCTGGCCAGAAAACTCCTGGCGGCGGAACAGCCGGATTTCAAGGCGCGCAAAAAGGAAATACTGGCCTCCATAGAGGAAGAGGCCGAACGTCTGCTGGATCAGATGGGCCTTTCCAACCGCATGAATAATTATCCGCACCAGCTTTCCGGCGGCCAGTGCCAGCGGGTGGCCATCGCGCGGGCGCTGGCGCTGCGGCCCGACATTCTCTGCTTCGACGAGCCGACTTCCGCGCTGGATCCGGAACTGACCGGGGAAGTCCTGCGGGTGATCAAAAATCTGGCGGATCAGAACATGACCATGATCATCGTCACCCATGAGATGGCTTTCGCCCGGAACGTGGCGGACCACGTGATTTTTATGGATGGCGGCGTTATCGTCGAGCAGGGCGACCCGCGGGAAGTCTTCGCCAATCCGCGCGAGGAACGGACCCGCCGGTTTTTATCGCGCATCGATACGCACGGCATCTGAGCCGGCGATTCTCCTGCGCCGGGCACCAAAATCACGGACATGTCGCTTGCGGCACCGGGCATCCAGCTTCATGTCTCCGCGCCGCCTATCCTACCGCTACCCTTCATACCCGACCATCAGGCCGCCTTCTTCCGCATAGAAACTGCACAGCGCCGTACAAATCCTCGTGCGGACGTCCGCCTGCGGAAAACCGGCATGGATCAGATCCGTAAGTTTCTGCGCGATCTCCGGATTAAAACAATGCGCCAGACGGACCTTCCCGCCGTTGTAGCCGTGCGCCAGCATCTCCTTCCAGATGCCGGATACCGCCGCGGACTCACCCCTGCACTTGTGCAGCTGCTGAAGCGTTCCCTGGTCGCTCGCCTTTCCCACGATACGGATCCCCAGAATGCCGGCGATTTTTGCCAAAGCCGGATTCGCCCGCCCGTTGCGGACCAGATTGTCCATATGCTGGAGACTGAAAAGCAGATGACTCTGCCTGCAGTAAGCCTCGATTTTGCGGCTCATTTCCTCAAACGCGCCGCCCCCGCGGACCACTTCCGCCATTTTTTCCGCAATCAGTTCCATCTCCGGACCCGCCGAGAGAGAATCCACGATCATAACCTTCGCGTCCGGGTGCGCGGAAAGATATTCCTCGCGCGCCTTTACGGCGGACGCGTAACTTCCCGAAAGTTTGCTGGTGATCGTCACTCCGAATACCGCGTCCGCGCCGTCAAACGCCTCCAGCCAGTCGTGTACATTGGGGCAGGACGTGCCGGAACGGCCTTTATATCCTTTCAGATAAGATACCATCTTCTCCAGATCCGTCCCTTTTCTGTCCGTATATTCCCGTTCGTCCGTGATGATTTTCAGCGGTACGCTGGTAAAATCCACGTCTTCCATTTCATAAAGATTGGCTGAAGAATCCGCCACTATTTTATATTTCATACCCCACCTCCCGTGTTCCTGCGTCTGTCTCTGCGTCCAGTTATGTGGTTTTGAAAACTACTTTATGGGGTTATTATATTATTACGGTGCCGGAATGTCAAGCATTCCCACAAAAAAAGGCGTCCCTGCGGCGCCGCGTTTTTCCTTTTCATTTCCGGTTTTTCCGATTTCTTTTTCAGAATTCTTTCGGTTTCCGTCCCCCGGACAGCATTTGAGGGTACCGGCTTCTTTTCTCTCGCCGATACCCTCACCAAACTATTCCATCCATGGGTTTATACCTCTCTTTTCCTTAAGATATCTATATATTCAAATCCCCCCACCGCAACTTTCGGACCTCTTCTTTCTTCTCTTCTTATCATCTCGCTCCGGATGCTTCCCCCTGAAACCCTTCCGTCTCTATAATACTTTCTCGTCATATGATAAAGCGGAACCTCCAGTACCTGTCTCAGAACTATCCATTCAAGAAGTCTTCCCTGCAGCAGTGGCACTTGATGTTTCACCTGCCTGACAGATGAAACGAAACCCGCCTCCTTTCTTTCCTTTCTTTTGATGGCTTCATCATAGCAGGTTTTTCGGTATTTGTCAACACTTTTTTATAAAAATCTTTTTGTTTTTTGTATATCTTTCCAATTTGCGTTAATTGTATGGAAAGATGCCAGGGTCGAAAGTCTGAATCCACGGCATGTTTACATGCCGGTGGATGAATGACTTTACGACCCGCCCCGTCATGAGGAAGAAGTGGGGCAGGGGCCCCGCGGATTCCGAATGGCGACTTCAGTCCGTTTACTTTTTCTCCCGGAAAATCCGGTAAACGCTTTACAGAACATATGTTCTGTATTATAATGGAATCAAGCCGGCGGCGGCCGGATATTCCCGTCCGGGACGGCGCCGCGGAAAGGAGGGATCCGGATGGCATACAGTGAACAGATTGCGGATTTTCTGGATTTTTTAAGAGACTGCGAGCAGGAGTACCGCATCTTTTCCTCGCAGGAATCCGACGCAAACGCGGAGACCCAGGATCTGCTGCATTGCCTGGAACTGCAGGAGAACAGCTACCACGATATGGCAAAGATTTCCAAAATGCTCCGTCAGATCCGTAAGGAGCGCAGATCGGCCAAGAAAAAGGAGGAACAGCTCGCGCCCATCGTCGACTGGGCCGTGCAGAACCGGAAGACGATCTACGAACTTGAAAAACTGCTCGGCGCCGTCAGAAAAGCGGAGAAGAGCACGGAGAGCCGCGAGTACCGGCCCAAAACGGACGTGCTGTCCCGCACGCTGGGAAATGAATGGAGATCCGCCTCCTGAGCCGGGAGCGCCCGCCTTTTACACGGGCGGGCGCTCCCGGCTCAGGCTTCCTCTGTCCGGAAACTCCCCTGGCAAACCGGGCAGTAAACGCTGCCCCGCCCGCCAATCACGGTACGGCAAAGCGTTTGGCCGCAGACGGGACACGGCTCGCCCCCGTGCCCGTAAAGCCGCAGAAAAGGCGTATTGCGATAGTCCTCCCCCTTCATCTCCAGGTACTCCTCCGGCGTTACGGCATTCTTTTCCACAAAATACGCCATGCGTTCCGGAATCGCCGCGGCAAGCCGCTCCCATTCCTCCGCGCTCAGGCTGTCCGCGCGGCGCGCCGGGGCGATCCGCGCTTCAAACAGAATTTCATCCGCATAAATATTGCCGATCCCGGCGATGGTCCCCTGTTCCATCAGGCACTCTTTAATCGCTTTCTTCCGTCTGCCAAGCTTTTCGTTCAGATATCCGGGAGTAAGGCCGGGATCAAACGGCTCCTTTCCCAGCTTCCCGATCCCGCTGTATATATCGGTTTCTCCGTCCCGCAGCAGCCAGAAGCGCCCGAAGCGGCGGGTGTCGGAAAAACGCAGTTCCTCGCCGTTTTCCATATAGAATACCACATGCGTGTGCTTTTCGAGCGGATAATCGGCAGGCGTCAGCAGCAGACTGCCGGTCATGCGCAAATGAAGAATGACGCGGTCCCCGCTCACAAGCCTCAGGATCAGGAATTTTCCGCGCCGTTCCATGCGTTCAACGGTCTGTCCCGCGAGAACGCGGCAAAATTCATCGGCGCCGGGCCGCGCGACCACTTCGGGGCGGCTCACCGCGATACGTTTAATCCTCTGTCCTTTTATCTGCGGTTCCAATACCCGCCTTACGGTTTCCACTTCCGGCAGTTCCGGCATGATTCCGCTCCTTTCCGTTCCGTAATTCCTTTTGATCCCCGCGGCGCGCAATCCGTACCGCCGGCCGGCGGCCGCGCGGGAAGATGTGCCGTCTGAACTGCTACAATAATAGCCAATAAC
>CAZPGD010000080.1:0-7105 GCA_964585865.1 uncultured Hungatella sp.
TCCCGAAATCGAAAGCGAAATCCCATTCCCCGTTCAGGTTCATCCAGTTCTCCCTTTGCATCTGCGGCTGCGGATGCTCCGGCCTGGGTACCGTCATAACCATAAAACTTCCCTCCCCGTAAATTTTATAGGTTACTTCCGCAATTTCCATCGGTTACTTCTCCGATTATATCGGTTGTAAACACTCCAAATACACTGTGTACACGGCGCAAACCCTTCTCTCCTGTTTTCCCGCGCCCCTCTCCTGTCCGGCCGCGGGAATGTCCGAACCTTCCTTAGCCTGCCCCCGTTCTGGCAACCTAACTCATTTAAACTCATTTGAAATGCCGCGGGTTTACTCATATTCCGTCACTGCGGCAAAGCCGCGAAAAACATCTCATAGAAATCATCTTCTCCCTTCAGCAGCGGCGAATTTTCCCCTCCGCCATTGGTACTGCGCCTGATGGCGGCATAAAAAGATTCGCCCGCCTCAATCAGGTCCATCTCATAGACGGGAAACCCCTCCTCCCGGCATACCTCACAAAAAGCGGAAAGCGGATTCGGATTTCTACGGGTCGCCCAAAGGCGCTCCAATAATTCCCGGTCCTCCGTCGCTTTCCGGTACAGCGCATCCAGATATACTGATACTTCCATCATCGCCCCTCCTGCCGTTTTTTCCATCATAGCACACAAAGGAAGAATTGCAAGTATGAAACGGCTGGCGCGAAACGGCAGAACGACAGATGAAGACTGGCAGAACGGCTGGCAGAATGGCTGGCGGAAACCGGCTGAACGGCTGGCAAAGACTGGCAGAACGGCTGGCGGAAACCGGCGGAACGGTTGGCGAAGATCGACAGAGCGACTGGCGAAGCCTGACAGAACGGCTGGCGGAAACCGGCTGAACAACTGGCAAAGACTGGCGGAACAGCCGGCGCCCCCTCCCGCCGGGCACACATACAAAGAGATGGCATCTCTCCCGTAAGATCTGCCATCCCTTCGTTCCGCAAACTTTTGTACTGCAGTTTTTTATCGCAGTCCTTTGTAATGCAATCTTCCGTACCGTAAGTTCGTACCGTAACGTTTTACATCCGAAACATAAGCCGCCGATGCGCTCCCCTTCACGGAAATCCCGTCACTTCACCGCGCCGGTGATGCCTTCCGCGAACTGCTTCTGCAGGACAAAGAACACGACCATTGTCGGGATTGAGCAGAACAACACGCCGCACATCAGCATTCCGTAATCGGTCACGTAGCCGGTAATCAGATTCGCCACCACCATGGGCATGGTCAGGGAATCATTCGTCGTCATGATAACCTTCGGCCACAGGTAAGCGTTCCACGCGTTCATAAAGGTGATAACCGCGGCCGCCGCGTAGGTGGAGCGCATTGTCGGGAAGAACATGCGGAAAAAAATCTGCACCTCGCTCAGGCCGTCGATCCTGGCCGCCTCAATGATATCGACGGGGAACGATCGGGCGTTCTGCCGGAACATCATGATCATAAACGGCGTCGATACCATGGGCAGAATGAAGCCGACGGAAGTATTCAGCAGCTTCGCCTTTGAAACCATCTGGAACAGCGGGACCATCGTCGCCACCTGCGGAATCATCATGGCCAGCAGAAGGAACGAGAACAGCTTGTCCTTCCATTTGTCATGATAAACCTCGAATCCGTAACCTGCAATGGAACAGACCAGAAGGCAGACTACCGTTGTCAGGATCGCGTAAAAGAACGAATTGCCCATGGCCTTCCACAGCGGCTGCTGCGAAGTCAGCTTGCTGAAATTCTCCATAAAGTGCGTGCCGGGAATAATCCGTCCGCGGGAAACTTCGGTAGAAGTATTGGTCGCCGCTGAGATCATCCAGTACAGAGGGAACACGGAAATTACGGATACGATCGTCAGGAAAATATAACTCGGGATCAGCCTCCGCTGGATCATGGATACATTCTTCTTCTCAGTCACGCGTATCACCTACTTTCAGATTAATAAATGCCAGGATCGCGACCATGATAAATACGATAAACGACATCGCCGCCGCGTACCCGAAGTTCGGCACATTGACGAAACAGGTGTTGTAAATATAGTGGGACATGGTAATCGACGCGTTGGCCGGGCCCCCTCTCGTCAGGTTGATGGACTCGTCAAACAGCTGCAGCGTACCGTTGATCGACATGATAAATGTCATGATAATCGTGGGCCGCAGAAGCGGAACCGTAATCCCCCAGAAGGTTTTCCAGCCGTTGGCGCCGTCGATTTTCGCCGCCTCATATACGGAATACTCGATGTTCTGCAGACCGGACAGGTAGAATACCATGTTGTAGCCGGTCCACCTCCAGATCAGGGCGATAATAATGACGATCCGGGCGCTGAACGCGTTCCCCAGAAAGTTATACGCCTGATCCAGAATATGAAGGTTAACCAGGATACTGTTCACCAGCCCGTCCTGCGCGAAAAGGGAACGGAAAATGATCGCGTAGGAAACCAGCGACGTGGCGCAGGGAAGGAACACACAGGTGCGGAACACCCCCTTCAGCCGCAGATGCTGATTGTTCAGAAGCTGCGCCAGCAGAATCGCCAGCACCAGCATGACGGGCACCTGAATGATCAGATAGAAAAACGTGTTGCCGACAGACTGGATAAATACCTTATCCTGCAGGATCCGCCGGTAGTTGCTGAGTCCGGCAAAAGTCATATTGACACCGGTTCCGGTCTGCAGGGAGAGAATAAACGCCCTGACCATGGGATAAAAACTCATAACCAGGATCATGACCGACGCCGGCGCCAGGAAAAGCCATCCCGACATCTTTTGCTTCTCAATCAGCGTCATACCTTTTTTCTTCGTATCCACAAATGAGATCCCCCTTCCTGTCATCGTTCCCGGACGCCGCGGGATTCCCCGCCTGCGGCGGGTTATTCATTCTGTATTTCCATACTTCCGCGTTTCGTTCCGGTTCCGGCCCGGCACGCCTCCGCTTCGGTCCGTCCCCGCTACTGTCCCATATTAAACGCCAGCGTATCTTCCGCCTCCTGCAGCGCCTGTTCCATATCGGCGCCCGCGAGGATCTGCTGGACCGCAGTATTCAGAACATCCCTGGCCTCATAGTGGAAAGGCGTTCGGATGTAGGAGGGGATATGCCCGGAATACTCCACGATGGTCGCGAAAATCGGCTGACCGTTAAAATATTCGCTCGGTGCCCGGTACGTCTCGGTTCCTGCCGCCGGCAGATAGCAGGCGATCGCGCCGGTCGACTGCAGGATCGCGTCGTAGAAATCCGTACTGGATCCGAACGTACTGGCCAGAAAATCCTTGGCCAGTTCCGGATTCTTGCAGTTGCTGGAAATATACCAGGAAGAACCGCCGTTATTCGCGTAGTTGGTCGCGGTCTCTATGCCGTCGACCCTGGGCATGGTCGTGATCTCCCACAGGCCCTTCTGATCCTCCGTGGCCATCAGCGTACCGGTGATCCAGTTGCCGTTGATGATGCCCGCGGTCTGTCCGGTGGTGATCGCCTTGACATAATCGTCCCAGCTGTTGACGAAGAAGATTACGTTGTTCTTGATCATCTGCACATAGATGTCCACACAGGCCCTCACCACGTCGTTATTCACGATATAGGGCCTGCCCTCCTCGTCCACTGCGCTTGCCCCGCAGGAAAAGATCATCATGATCAGCGTATCGCCCCCGCCCGCTTCGGTGCACAGAAGGTACTTCCCGGTCTTGTCGTAAATGTCCCGGCCGATCTCCATGAAACGGTTCCAGGTGATGTCCGTCATGTCTTCGATGGTATAGCCGGCCTCCGCCAAAATATCGGTGCGGTAAATGCCGATCACGGCCCCGTTGTCAAACGGTACGCCGTAATGCTTATCGCCGACCATTGAGTAGGACTGCTTCAGTTCCGGAAAATCGTCCCAGTTGATCGCGATATCGCTGAGATCGGCAAAAGCGTCCGGATAGCTGGCCAGGTACTTCTGATAACTGTTGTCCTGCAGCAGGACAATGTCGCCCATCGTGCTGTAATCGCCGGAATTGGCGCACGTGGTCAGCTTGGTCTCGCTGTCGCCGGAAGAGATCTCGATCACCTCCGCCTCAAAACCCGGGTGGTCCTTCCCGTACATCTCAATCGCCGTGTTCATGGCGGCGATATTAAACGCCGGGTCCCACGTCCAGATGGTCAGCTTCCCGCTCCCGGAGCCGTCCGGTACCGTGTCCGCCGCGGCCGCCCCGGAACTTCCGCCGGAAGTTTCCTCCGCCGCGCTCCCGCCTTTCGCGGAGCCGCCTCCGGAATTCCCGCCGCCGCAGGCCGCCAGCGAAACCGCCACCGCGCCCGCAATCATCGCCGACAAAAATCTTTTCATCATAATACATTCCTCCTTAAATCAGGGTTTCATGGTTCTTAACAGAGTTTCAGAGTTCCCCGGGTCCTTAAAAACCGGGTACCGAAATACGGATCATCCGGCGGAACCGGCTTTTAGAGAATTATAACAAAGAAGAAACGGACGTAGTTTGCAAAGACTCTCTTATAATTTGCAAATTCTATCCTTCTCGGAACATGATCTCATACTGGCGGCGCAGCCGCTCAAAATTCTCCGGCCGTTTCCTCCACTCACGGGGCGTCATGCCCATCAGCCGGACAAAATTCCGGTGGAAAGTGGACGGAGTGGAAAACCCGCACCGCCGGGCGATGTCCGCCACCGGCCGGTCCGTCTTCTCCAGATATTCGCAGGCGTTATAGATCCGGACACGGTTGAGATATTCCACCGGGGTCATATTCATGCAGGCATAAAATATCCGGCGGAAATGGACCTGGCTTAAGTGACAGGAACCGGCCAGTTCGTCCATGTTCAGTTCTTCCATATAATGAGCGGAAATATAATCCAGCGCGTACGCCGCCACCGGGGAAACGTCCGCCCCCGCTCCGCGCCGGTCCGCTCCCGGAAGCTGCTCCGCCGCGTCCTCAAAATCGCCGCGTTCACGCGACAGGCCGATCAGCAGGGCGACCATACAGCCCTGGGCCTCCTCGATATAATGCTCTTTCCGCCCCCTCATGATCTCCAGAATCTCCAGGACCTTCCCGGCCAGCCTGGCCGCCTCCGGCGCGCCGGAACCGCACGCGGCCCCTGCCGACCCAGACACCCCGTAACCTCCCGCGCCACCGACACGACCAGCGGCAGCGACCGCTTCGGACGGCACCGAAGTTTCCGCGGCTTCGGAACCGCACCCGGCCCTTGCCGTCCTCGGCAAACCGCAGGTTCCCGCAGCTTCGGATCCGCGCGCATTCCCTGCCTCTTTGGACACCCCGGCGGCTCCCGTGTCCCCGGCACGACCAACAAAGGCGGCGGCACCGGACGGCACCGAAGTTTCCGCGGCTCCGGAACCGCACGCGGCATCCGCAACTCCCGGCGGCTCCGGAGCTCCCGCCGTTTCGGCCTCGCTCCCGCCTCCTGCCGACCCCTGCGACCCGCAAACTCCCGCCGCGTGCCGGATCTCCACGGCCGACTGGAGCCTGCGGATGATCCGCCCGATCCGTCTGGGCTTCAAACCGCGGCAGAACTCCTTCAGCAGATCCTCTTCATCCACGAACAGATACTCCCATCTGCTCCGCACGCCCGGATCGCTGTCCGTCCTGTGCGGACAGTTCTTCGGAATGAACGTGCAGCTTCCCGCGGCATACGGATGCGTCTTCCCGCCCAGGACCATCCGTCCGCTCCCCGCGTGACAGTAACCGATCTCCAGATAATTATGAAAATGCAGGCTGTCCGGAACCGCGCCCGCCGATCCGGTGCCCGCGCCCGGACCGTCGTCCTCCAGAACCGCCAGAATATACCTGTCCATCGGCATCATATAATATCGGAATTCGATCTTTGGCTTCTTCGGCATCCTGTCCGTCCTTTCAAAATGATCCCGGTCCGTGCCTCAGCTTCCTTCCCTTTATTTTACATGATTCCCTTCCCAAAGTCCCGGTATCTCTGTTTTGAAAAATTGTATCTCGTTTTGCTTTTCGCTCCCGGTCCGCGAATACGGGGAGCGCTGATCCGCATCAGCAAACATCAGCATCAGCAAACATCAGCAAAACAGGCGGCCCTCCGAACCGCCCGCAACCGTTTATTTAAGTTTTCTTTTTTACATGATACTTTTCGCGAACCGCTTCGCCGGACGGGAAGCGGGTGCAGAATATAACGCGGAAGCAAAACCGCGTGAAGCAGAATCATACGATCCCGAGCCGCGCGAAACAGAACCGCGCGAAGCAGAAAATACGCGGCCAGAAAACTACTCCGAAAATATTTTCTCCGGATACTGCCGCTTCATGGCCTGAAGCATCTGGTCGTTTAGGTCCAGAAGCAGCTTGATCTTTTCGCGTTTCTCTCCCGCAATCATCGTATAATAGGGCGTGTCGTCATCGTAAGAAGTGTAATCGTATTTCGGAAGCTTCTCTCCGCCCGCGTCCCTGCGGTAACGGGCAACGGCCGGGTGGCGGCTGGGGGCTACCGTTTCGATATCACTCAGACGGATCCTGTGGGCCTCCCGGCGGTAACGCCTGCCCAGAATCACATCGACAGAAAACAGGTTGTCTTCAAGGGTATATTCATAATCCCGCCGGCTCAGGATGTCAAACAGAAAATAAAGGGCCGCAAGCAGAAAACCCGGCAGCATAAAGCCCTGGTGGACCATGACGCCAAGCGCCACAAACAGCACCGCGAATCCCGTTATTATTTTTTTCAGAACGCCCGACATGGGCTTTGGCCTCCGGCTTACCTGCTGTACGATTCTATAGTCCGGCATGGGGATTCCTCCGTTTTCGCGCGTTTTCGCGCATACACATGTCAAAGAACTGCCGCCTTATTGATACCGGAGTCAAATGACGCCAGACGGATTGCTCCGTGCTTCGCACTCCCGCAATCCTGCCCGCCATTCGGAATCCGCGGGGCCCCTGCCCCGCTTCTTCCTCATGTCGGGGCGGGTCGTAAAGTCTTTCATCCACCGGCATGTGAACATGCCGCGGATTCGGACTTTCGACCCTGGCATCATCATTGTACAGGAAACGCGGAGCGATGTCCAGAAAAACTTTTATGCCCGCCGCACATGCTCCGCCCATCGGTTCCGAACCGGCGCCCTGTCCGCGGCCC
>CAZPGD010000081.1:0-7089 GCA_964585865.1 uncultured Hungatella sp.
TCCTGATTCAGCTCTTCCAACGGAAAATCATCCAGCACGGCCATATCCGCGGTATCCTCGGTCTGGTCGCGCAGCATCGCCTTGATCTGGGCGGAGGTGCAGTGATAATCGCCCTCTCCGTTTCGGCGGAATGTGCCGCCCAGCAGATCGTTATTGATGTAGACCGGGCGCTGCTCCCTTTTTGCCATGGGAACATGGATAACCATGACGGTGTCGCCATCTTTCTCAAATGTTTCCACGTCTTTTTCTGTCAGCAGATTGAGGCTGACCTTGGATTTATTGTTGATCGTGTCCCAGAACTGTTTCTGCTGTTTTGCCGGGTCCTGGAGCCCGGTCGTGTACCATGATCCGTCCGGACGTTCCTTTACGCCGAGTATGATCACGCCGCCGTAGCAATTCGCGAAGGCCGAGTAGGTATCCCAGAGCGACACGGGGATATTCCCGGTCGCCTTCTTGACCTCGCGGCGGTTATCTTCTCTATATTCATCGAATCTGCTCAAATCGAACATAAAATCCCCCCATGTTTGCGACTGTCCGACAATGCCGACTGTTATTATAACCGAAATCCGGTATCCGTTTCAATGTTTTATTGCGAATGCCGGGTAAAAGTACCCGGGAACGCCTGAAATCCCGATTTTTGGACTGCCGGACTGCCGTTTGCAGCCGGGATGGCCGGTACAGCGGGAAAGCACCGAGGCGGGTCCGTAATGGATCTCCGTGTGGCATGAACGGCAGGGACGTGTGAGTTTAGCGGGACGGGCAGGGCAAATCGCGGGGCGTCGGGCATGGCGGACAGAATTGTTACAAAGCAGAAGAAAACCGTAAGAAATCGTTAGTCTTTTTTCATGGTTTTTGCGGGAAAACGTTTGTATAATACTCCCAGACACGGAAATCCGGCGGCGGAGCCGCGAAACCCTCGCGGCGGTCCGCGGGGACGGATCAAGTGCCAAAATCATACAGGGAGAGATTAGAAAATGAGAAAAAGAAATTACAGAGCCGTTTTGGCGGCAGGAATGACAGGGGTCGCGCTGCTGGCGGGAGGCTGTGCCAGCCAGACGCCCGCGGAGACAGCCGTTGCGGAGGTTGTGAAGGAGGAGGGAACGGGAGCCGCGGAGAGCACGGCGGCCGCGGAAGAGAGTAAGGATACGGCCGCGGGGAACGAGACGGAGGCTTCCGCACCGGCTCCCGGGCCGGTGAAGTTCGATATGGAGAACGGGTACGCGGTCAGCGGCGTAGGCGGCGCGGACGGCGAGAGCGGGGCGGCGGCCGGAGAAGAGGCGGATATTTCTGTTCCGCTCCGGATCTGGGGAACCGTTCTCAGCGCGGAAGAGAATGAAATTGTGGTGGATAATCAGTCGGACGTATCGTCAAAAGGAGAGATGATCCTTCATATCGATCCGGAGCAGACGCTGGTGCTTGACGCGGTGAACGGGCTCCCGGTGGAACTGGCGGATGTGCAGAAGGGAAGCTTTGAGGCGTATCTTGGCCCGGCCATGACGATGTCCCTTCCGCCGCAGTCGACGGCCTATGTGGTGATTGTGAATATTCCGCCGGACGCCGCGGCGCCTCAGTATGCGGTGGCGGTTGACGCCATCCGGACGGAAGACGGCGCGAAAGTGCTGGCGGCGAATGACGGCCGGGAGTACACGCTGGCGGAGGAAGTGGAGATTCTTCCGTACCTGACTAAGAATATCGTGTCGCTGGAAGATATTAAGGAAGGCTCCCGCTGCCTGGTATGGCAGAACGGGGACGAACTGGTCGAGAAGATCGTGCTGTTTGCGGATCAGACGGAGGAATAATTGACGGCGCGCACGGGACGGGGAGCGGAGCTGTCGGCTGTCGCGCACAGGACGGGGGGTGCAGGATTATTCCGCCGTACGGGACAGACGGAGGACAGCCGCTGCGCACGAAGCGGGGACGCAAGGCTGTTTCGGTGCACAGGACGGACACAGAACTGCCGTCACACGTGGGATGGACATGGCACTGCCGCCACACATGGGACGGATATGGCACTGCGCAGCGCACAGTACGGGGACGCAGGATTATTCCGCCACGCACTGACGGACGCGGAAGTCCCCTTACGCACGGAACGGGCGAAGTATGGAAGATTGAGTCAGGCTCCCGTCAGTTTCCGCAGGTCATCGTAAAATGACGGGTAGGAAATATTCACGCATTCCGCGCCGAGTATTTCCGTTTCCCCGTCCGCGCAGAGAGCGGCTACCGCGAACGTCATGGCGATCCGGTGATCCAGATGGCTGTTGATGACGGCTCCGTGCAGGGGCCTGCCGCCGCGGATAATCATGCCGTCCTCCGTTGCCGTCACGTCGGCGCCCATTGCGGTCAGCCCTTCCGCCATCACGGCGATCCGGTCCGACTCCTTTACTTTCAGTTCCGCCGCGTCGCGTATGACCGTTTCTCCGTCCGCGAGGCAGGCCATGGCCGCGATCATTGGCAGTTCGTCGATCAGTGTGGGAATGACGGCGCCTTCGATTACCGTTCCGTGAAGGGCGGACGACCGTACCAGAATATCGGCCGTCGGTTCCCCGGAGCCGCTTCGCTGATTGCACAGTGTGAGGTGGCCCCCCATGGCATCCGCGATTTTCAGGATGCCGGCGCGCGTGGGGTTGATCCCTACGTTCCGGATGAGGATTTCCGATCCCGGGACCATCAGTCCCGCGCAGATAAAGAACGCGGCGGAGGAAATGTCCCCCGGCACTTCAACCGGACCCGCGCGGAGTTCCCGCGCGGGTTTTATGATGGCCGTAACCCCGGCCGTAACCTTGCCGGAAGGCGGAAGCACGGAGGGGTTGCCTGTGCCGGCCGGGTATCCTGCATTCCTGCTGCCGTTCTCATGGATGTCGCCTGCCGGTGTGCCGGATTCTACCGCCAGATATTCAGCGTTCACGAGGCTGCCGCTCGACGTTCCTCCGGTCAGTGTGCCGGGTTGTACCGGCGGATATCCAGCGTGCGCGAGACTGCTGTTTGGCGTTCCCCCGACTGGCGTGCCGGGTTGTAGCGGCGAATATCCAGCGTGCGCATGTCCGCCCGGAATATTTCCGGCGCCAGATACGGGTTCGCGCGGTATTTCCGTCCGCACGTCCGCGCCGAAATACCGCAGCATGATTTCGCTGTGGTTCCGGGAAAGGAAGGGCTCTGTCACCCGGGTCTCCCCCTCCGCGTAAAGGCCCGCCAGCAGGATCGCCGATTTCACCTGCGCGGACGCTACGTTTGAAACGTAGGAGATCCCGTGAAGGTTCCGGCCCCGGATCCGCAGAGGCGCGCAGCCGTTGCCGTTTACGCTTACGATATCCGCCCCCATCAGCGACAGGGGTTCCGTTATCCGCTTCATCGGACGCCGGCGGATGGAAGCGTCGCCGGTCAGCGTCACTTCAAAATCCTGCGCCGCCAGGATCCCGGAGATCAGCCGGGTGGTGGTCCCGCTGTTCCCGCAGTCCAGCGCTTCGTCCGGCCGCGAAAGCCCCCGCAGTCCTTTGCCGTGTACCAGCACCGTGCCGCCTTTATTTTCAATGTCAATCCCCATTTTCCGGAAGCAGGCGATCGTGGACAGGCAGTCCGCGCCCTGCAGATAGTTGCGGATTTCCGTCGTGCCTTTCGCAATCGATCCGAACATGACGGCCCGGTGGGAGATCGACTTGTCTCCCGGCACGGTGATTTCGCCCCGCAGCCCGCCGCTTTTCGTAAATACCATCTGTCCGTCCTCCTTTTATCTCGTCAGTTCATAATGATATTTTCCCAGTACGTCCCAAGCTTTTTCCATCGCGTCTTTCTCGTAAAAATCGATCCGCAGGGCGCCTTCCCCGTGTTCGCGGTTGTGGTTGATCCCGATATTTTTGATGCTGATGCCCTTGGCGGCCAGAATCACGGAAAGCGTGGAGATCGAGCCGACCTCGTCCACGATATCCACCGTGAAGGAATATTCCGGCGCGATCGCCCCCCGCGCCTGTTCGGAGAAACTGTTCCGGTACTCCCGGGAAGTTTCAAACAATTCATGGAGCGCCCGGCTGTTCCCTTCATCCAGATACGCCGCGATTTCTTCCAGCGAGCGGATGTATTTTCGCAGCATGGCCGCCAGATTTCCGCGGTTGGTCATGCAGATCTGTTCCCACATTTCCGGCGACGAGGAGGCGATTCGGGTGATGTCTTTAAAACCGCCGGCGGCCAGCTGTTTCATCATGCCGTCCTCCCCGTCGGAATCCCGGATCAGGTTCACGAGGCTGGAAGCGATCACATGGGGCAAATGGCTGATTCCCGCCGTGATCCGGTCATGCCTGCGGTAATCCAGAATAACCGGGATCGAGCCGATCATTTCCGCCACCGCGACCAGCCGCCGCACGTTTCCCTCACCGGAAGCGGAGGAGGGCGTCAGGATGTAATAGGCATTTTCCAGCAGATGGTCCGTCGAATTTTCGTAACCGGTCTTTTCCGACCCGGCCATGGGGTGGCCGCCCACGAAAACGTCTCCCATGCCCAGCCGCTCGACCTGTTCGTGAATGTCGGTTTTCGTGCTTCCAACGTCCGTGACGATTGCTCCCGTCTTGAGAAACGGGCGGATCCGGCTCAGGTACGCGGCGTTGTATTCGACCGGGGCGCAGAGGAAAATGATATCGCACAGCCGCAGTTCTTCCCCGATACCGTTCAGAATCACGTCCACGGTTCCGTCCGCTCTGGCCTGTTCCAGCTTCCGGCGCGTCCGCATGTAGGCCATAATGGTCGCGTCCGGGCGTCCGCGTTTGATTCCTCTGGCAATGGAGCCGCCGATGAGGCCCAGACCGATGAAGCCGAAGATCGAATCCGTTTTGTCTGTTTTATCCGCGTTATTCATGGCGTTTGGGAACCTCCCCGTGAGTGGCGGAAACCGCGCCGGCGTGTCCGGCCGCGGAGGCTGTATCGTGCCCATCCGCAGAATTTCCGGTTGTACCATGTCCGTCTGCGGAGCATCCGTTTGCATGGCGCCCATCTGCCGAGTTTCCGGTTGTACCATGTCCGTCTGCGGAGCATCCGTCTGCACCGCGCCCATCCGCCGAATTTCCGGCCGCGGAACACCCGGCCGCAGAGCGTCCGGCCAGGCGGATATAGGGCTGCAGGCCGCGCATCATGGCGTCAAATTGTTCAAATGTCAGGGACTGCGGGCCGTCGGACATGGCGCGGGGCGGACAGGGGTGCACTTCGACCATCAGACCGTCGGCGCCCACGGCCGCGGCCGCCCTGGAGAGCGGTTCGACGTAGGCCCTTACGCCGGTCGCGTGACTGGGATCGACGATTATCGGCAAATGACTTTTTGCGCGGATAACCGGCACCGCGCTCAGATCCAGAGTGTTGCGCGTCGCGGTTTCGTAGGTGCGGATGCCCCGTTCGCAGAGGACAATATTCGGATTGCCTTCCGAAATAATATATTCCGCCGCGTTCAGCCATTCGTCTACCGTGGCGGAGAGTCCCCGCTTTAAAAGCACGGGGACGCCGGATTTGCCCACTTCTTTCAGAAGTTCAAAATTTTGCATGTTCCGGGCGCCGATCTGCAGCATGTCCACGTATTTCACGGCGGTTTCCAGCGCCCGCAGGCTGGTGACTTCGCAGATGATATTCAGTCCGGTGGCCTCCCGGGCTTCCTTCATGTATTTCAGCCCCTCTTCTTCCAGCCCCTGGAATGAGTAAGGGGACGTTCTGGGCTTGTAGGCGCCGCCCCGCAAAAAAGCCGCGCCGGCCGCCTTTACGGCCTCAGCGGTTTTAAGCAGCATGTCGCGGTCCTCAATGGCGCAGGGCCCCGCCATGACGGTGAAGGTTGCCGGGCCGATGACCGTGTTGCCCACCGGGATGGAGGAATCTTCCGGGTGAAATTTTTTGTTCACCAGTTTATATGATTCCGTGACGTTGACGACTTTGTCCACGCCCTCGGCGATCTCGATGTTCGAGCCGTGGAGTTTCGTCTTGTCGCCTATCACGCCCACGATTGTCACCTCGGCGCCGTGCGAAAGATGCGCCTGGAGACCCTTTGCTTCAATCGTTTTTGTAACATTTCGGATCGCTTCTTCGGAAGCGCCCGGTTTCATTATGATGATCATGATCGGTATCCTCGTATTCTTTTTTATTTTTGTAATGTAAATATGCGGCGGCGCTTTTTTTTCGGAAATGCGGCGGTGCAGTGCTTTTTATTCCGGAATTACGGCCGTGCGGCACTTTTTATGCGGGGAACACGGCTTGCGGCGCTTTTTCATGCGGGAAACACGGCATTGCGGCGCTGTTTTTTTGGAAATGCGGCGGCACGGCGGTTTTTATGCCGGAAATACGGCTGTGCGGCATTTCTTATGCCGGAAATAGGGCCGCGCGGCACTTTTTATTCCGGGAATGCAGCTGTGCAGCGCTTTTATTCCGGGGAACGCGGCCGCCGAGCGTTTTTGTTTGGAAAATGCGGCGGCGTGGCACTCTTTATTCCGTAAATGTAACCGTGCGGCACTTTTTCATGCGGGGAACACAGCGCTTTTATTTTAGGACATGCCTGACGGAATGTCAATACTTTATTGGTTTAAACCGGCAAATTAAATCGCAATGCGGCAGTTATTCAGCCGGCTCCTCTTCATGCGCGTCCGCCGGGTGTACGAATAATGCCGGAAACAGGCATCGGATGTTCATTCGTCGAGACGGCTGAACAGTTGCCCTTTTTCTCAATTTGATATATAATGGGAAACGGCGGCGAAGGAAGCCGCTACGGGTCTGGGAAGCGAAGGGAGCCGCCGCGGGTCTGGGAAGCGAAGGGAGCCGCCACGGGTCAGGACAGCGAAGGGAGCCGCCGCGGGTCAGGACAGCGCAGAAGGCCGCGGGCCTGGCCAGCGTAAAGAGCCGTCGCGGGCCGGGCGCGGCCGGTTCCGGATGGCGAGGGAAAAGGAGAAGCGGTATGTTTTCAAGGAAGGAACTGAAGGACAGGGCGAAAGCCTGTCTGAAAAAGTATTATTTTATGGCGTTTGTGATCAGCCTTGCGGTAAGCATGGTGAACGGGGCTTACGGCATGGGGGCCTCGGCCGGAAGCGGCACGGCAGTTATGAATGAAAGCGAGGCGACGGCCACAGGCGAGAG
>CAZPGD010000082.1:0-7066 GCA_964585865.1 uncultured Hungatella sp.
TATTGGGATCCAGCTTCGTTACGCTTGGTATGAGACGAATCCCGGTTGCTTTCGTATCCGCCCCGTCTTCGCCGGTCCACTGAGCATAGAGAGTAACTGTATTCTTGTCCTTTTTTTCGATGTCGTCCGGAGTCAGATTGTTGTCCGGAGCCAGAATGCCTTCCCCAATCCTAGCGGCAGGATCCTTCTCCTTATTCGCATACATAACCTCAGGATATCCTAATGGTTCTCCTCCCTCTGATGCAGTAAACCAACCTTCAAAGTGCCTGCCTTCCCATTTTTCGAGTACCGGTCCCGCAATCAAACTGCCGAATTGCCTGTTTGAGACCAACTCATTTTTAAGCATACCCTTCCAGCCGTTATAATTCCACCTGACCGTAACCGGCTTTGGGCCGTACATTGCATATAAGTCAGTGACTTCCGCCATGTCGTCAGAATCATTCACATCAACTTTTTTTCCTTCGCTCTCAATCAGCCATGTGTACAGAGCATCTGCATAGGAATGGGGTTTGACAAGTCCCTCATCTGGTTCGCTCTCTTCCTCCCCATCCGAAGGCTTAATTTCTATAAAACACCTATTAGCTGCGTCATACCAGTCAATTTTTTCCGGATATTCTTCCTTAAGATTCTCTAAACTCTCTTCAGGATTGTCGCCCCATAAATTCTCATTAACCTCCCCGCTGTACCAGCCGAGGAACACCCATCCGGGACGAGTCGGTTCTAGATAATCATCCGGAAGAACCCCATCCTCTAATTCAACCTCCTCTTCTGTCTCAAAATCATCAAGCGGCTCTTTTCTCGTATGCAGGATAACTTTTCTCCCGCTCCCACCAGACGGCTCGCTTGGCGTTGCGGTTGTGATCTCCAGTAATTCCGGTTTCACTTCCGGCGCCGCTGTCTCCGATTTTCCTTCCGCTTCCGGATCACCCGGCACGCCCTCGCCTTCCGGCAGTTCCGCACCCGGTTCACTCTCATCTCCTGTTTCCGGCGTCACGTCGTCCGGCGTTGATTCTTCCGGTAGCGTTTCCTTAGGAGCTTCCGACTCCGGGCTGCCTGTTTCCTCCGGGGCTTCCGACTCCGGGCTGTCCGTTTCCTCCGGGCCTGTCGGCTCCTCCGGATCCTCGGTATCCTCTTCCGTCGGACTTTCTGTTCCCGCCAGAGACTCTTCCGTCGTTTCCGACTCCTGCGGTTTTTCTTCCTCCGTCTCCGCCTTTTCCGCCTCCGTCGAAGCTTCTTCGCCCGTGGCATCCGTTTCAGCCGCTGAACTCTCCTCTGCTGACACAGAACTATTAACCGGCTCAGCCGCCAGCAAACTATTGCAGGTCATGGAAAGCAGAAGTAACACACAAATTCCCGTTGCCATTCTTTTTCGCAGTTTCCTCATTTCTGTCTCCCCTTTCTATATGATAGTTGAAAATACGGAACCTTGCTTTTTATGACTCCTTTTTCAGGGCACAGTAACCTACTCTTACTATAGCATACCCCCCCGGAAGTCAACATGCCATTTTTTCGGCATTATCCCGCCGGCAGCCGTAAAAACCGCTTTCCGTCCCTCCGGCCCGGCAGAGGGGCAAACAATCCGGACACCGCGCATGACCGAAACACGGTCTCCGTCCCGCGGCCGCCAATCCGTTTACAAATCATCCTCCAGCGCGCTGCTCTTGGCATAGGCCGTGCTCCGCGCCTCAAAGAAATCCGTCTTGATCATATTCGCGTTCGCGTACTGCGACACCCATCTCATGCTGTCCGGCTCCTGCTCATGGCCCTCGTAGATCGGATCCAGCCCGATATTTGTACAGCGCAGATTGCCCAGATATTGAATATAATCCGTAATCATTTCCTTATTCAATCCCTGCACGTCGTCGCCGATCACATAATGCCCCCAGCGGATCTCCTGCTCGCAGCCCTCCCGGATCATTCCCCGGTAAACCGCCTTTTTCTCACCGGTAAACAGTTCCGGCTCCTCTTTCTGCAATTCCAGCAGGATGTTGCGGAACAGCCACAGATGCGTATTCTCATCCCGGTTAATGTAGCGGATCTCCTGTACCGAACCCGGCATGAGATTGTTCCGTCCCAAATTATAGAAAAACATGAACCCGCTGTAAAAATACACGCCCTCAAGAATATAGTTCGCCACCAGCATTCTCGTAAATACGTCCGGCTCCTTATTCTTCTGGAAATCGTTATACAGATCGCCGATAAAGCGGTTCCGCGCCAGCAGATGTTCGTCGTCCTTCCACTGGTACAGCACGTCGTTCCGCTCCTGCGGCTCGCAGATCGTATCCAGCATATAGCTGTAACTCTGACTGTGCACCGCTTCCTGGAACGTCTGGATCGACAGGCAGAGATTCACCTCATTGGCCGTGATATATTCCCCGATGTTCGGCAGGTTCGCCGTCTGAATACTGTCCAGAAAAATCAAAAACGACAGCACCTTGTCATAGGCCCTCCGTTCCGGCTTCGGAAGCCTCCGGTAATCCTTCACGTCCACGCTCATATTGATCTCTTCCGGGATCCAGAAATTATTCATCGCCTGACGGTACCAGTCGCTGACCCAGGTATATTTCATATTGTTAAAATCGTTCAGATTCGTCGTATTGCCGCCTACCATCCGCCGCAGACGCACATCCGTATCGCCTTCCGGGTTAAATAACGGTTTCTTCCGCATCTCATCCATCGCCGCCTCGCTCCTCTCGTTTTGCTCCTTCTTTTTACAGAACCGCCCATCCTGCCGAAAATCCCTTTCCTTTTCGGCACCGGCTTATGCCGAAAGCCCCGTCCTTTACAGCCGCGGCTTACGCCGAAAGCACCTTCTCTTCACAACTCCGGCTTACATCGAAAACTCCGTTCTCCACAGCCATGGCTTACACCGAAAACCCCGTCCTTCACAGCCGCGGCTTGCGCCAAAAGCCCCGTCCTTTACAGCCACGGCTCGCGCCGGAAGAGTCCTTTTTCCGCCGTCACGACGAGCACGCGTCGCAGTCCTCGACTTCCAGGCTCTTGGACCGTATGTAATAAATCGTTTTCACGCCCTCTTCCCAGGCCAGTATATACAGCCGCAGCACCTGACTCAATGTATATTCATTCGTAATATACAAATTCATGCTCTGCGCCTGGTCCACATGACGCTGCCGGACGCCGCAGGCCCGCACCGACCAGGTCTGGTCGATCCGGTGCGCGCTTTTATAATACCAGAACGTATCCCCGGACAACTCCGGCGCCACCCGCGGCACCAGCCCGTTCTTCTTCTCCTCCAGGTAATACCGGTTCATGACCGGGTCCAGCCCCGCCGTCGTCCCCGCGATGATGCTGGTGCTGCTGGTCGGCGCCACCGCCAGCAGGTACCCGTTCCGCAGGCCGTGCTCCGCCACCTTGCGCGCCAGCGCGCTCCAGCGCCCGTCCGTCAGACCCCTCTTGCGGAAATACTCTCCCGTCTGCCAGTCGCTTCCCTCAAAATACAAATATTTCCCTTTCTCCGCCGCGTAATCGCAGCTGGCCTCAATCGCCGCGTAATGGATTTCCGAAAACACCTTCTCCGCGAACGCCAGGTGCTCCTCGCTCTCCCATTTGATATGACGCTTCGCCAGCATGTGGTGATAGCCGCTGACGCCCAGGCCGATGGGACGATATTTTTCATTGTTGATCTTCGCGTAAGGAACCGGGAAGAAATTAAGGTCGATCACATTGTCCAGCGCCCGGACCGCGCTGCGGACCACCCGCGTCATCTCCTCGCGGTTCTCCACGTCGAGATTGCCCAGGGACAGGCTCGCCAGGTTGCAGACCACGAACTCGCCCGGCTTCGTCACCGTCACCACCACCGTCTCGCCGTCCACGGTCTCGATCCTCTGGTCCACCGACTCGATGGCGCTCATATTCTGGGCGATCTCCGTGCAGAGATTGCTGCAGTAGATAATGCCCTTGTGGCCGTTGGGATTCATCCGGTTCACATGGTCGCGGTTAAACGTAAACGGCGTCCCGGTCTCCACGGCGCTCTTCAAAATCAGGCGAAGGATCTCCTTAATCGGAATGACCCGCTTGGAAATGCGCATGTCGCTGACGCAGTCCAGATAGCGCTTCTTCCACTCCTCGCCGAAATAATCCTCCAGCGCGTAGCCCTTGATCGTCAGGATCTCATGCGGGCACATCAGGTACCAGTCCCCGCCCCGGTTGTCCCGCGCCTGCTCCCAGAAATAATCCGGGTAGCACACGGCCGGGAACACGTCGTGCGCCTTCATGCGGTCGTCGCCGTTATTCGTGCGGAGATTCAGAAACTCCGGCAGATCCCGGTGCCACACATCCAGATAAACCGCCACCGCGCCCTGGCGCATCCCCAGCTGGTCCACGGCCACCGCCGTATCGTTCGCCAGGCGGATCCAGCGGATCACGCCGCCCGCCGCTCCCTCAAACCCGCGGATCGAACTGCCGTTGGCACGGACTTTGCCGAAATACATGCCCATACCGCCGCCGAACTTGCTGACCATGGCAAAATTATCAATGCTGCGGTAGATGCCTTCCAGACTGTCCGGAACCGTATCAATGAAGCAGGACGAAAGCTGGTGGTAGGGTTTTCTGGCGTTGGACAGGGTCGGCGTCGCCATCGTCACCTGCAGCCGGCTCAGCATGTCGTAGAAACGCTTCACCCAGCCGGAACGGTCGTTTTTCTCCTTCATGGCCAGGTGCATGGCGATCCCCATAAACATTTCCTGCGGCGTCTCGATGGGCACGCCCTGCCGCGTGCGGATCACATAGCGGTTCAAGAGCAGATCGAGGCCGGAATACGTCATGAGATTGTTCCTCTCCGGATCCAGCCAGGTTTCGAAGCGGTCAATCTCCTCCTTTGTGTAATTCTGCAGGATATAGCTTCCGTAAAGTTCCTGATCCGTCAAATAGCGGAGTTTCTCATAGAAACCGCGGATGTTGAGGGCGTCCGTCGTATCCTTCAGCCTGGTCTCGAAACCGAGCAGCAGCAGCCTGGCGGCGATCATCTCCCACCGCGGCGCTTCCTGCGTCGTCAGTTCCACGGCGGATCTGGTCAGCACGGCCAGTTTCTCGTGCTCCGGCATATCCGGCTTCGACAGCGCCCGGAACTTGGCCGACAGGTATTCCAGATTATACTCTTCCGAATCAAATTCCTGCTGGATCTGCCGCAGCACCTGCGCCAGCTTTTCCGATTTCTCCGAATAATCAAAATACTTCATCAGTTCCCGGCGCGTGCGGCGTTTTTTGGAGCGCTCCTCGCGGTACAGGATGTAACTCCGCATAACGCGGTAGTAATTCTCCTGCATCAGGGTCTGCTCCACCATATCCTGGATATCCTCTACGGAAAGCAGCAGCTCCTGCTGCCAGCCGTCGGGGAACCTGCTCTCCACGCTTCGGAGAATGCGATCCAGTTCCTCGTCGCTTACCTCGCTGCCCACGCTGGCAAATGCCTTCGCGACGGCGTTCTTTATTTTTTCCGGACAATATTCCTGTTCCGTCCGGTCGCGTTTCATAATATTCATGGACGATCCGCTCTCCCTATTCTTCCTTCCCGGACTGCGCGTTCTTCGCCGTTTGCCGGGCCACCTCGGCCGCCTGCCGGGCGATCTCCAGTTCCTCGTTGGTCTTAATCACCAGTACGTTGACTTTCGACAGACCGTCGGAAATCTTGATTGCCTCTCCCTGCTCCCGGTTCTTCACCTCGTCGATGGTAATGCCCAGAAATTCCAGATAGCTGCAGATCTCCTCGCGGATATCGGAATCATTTTCCCCCACGCCGGCCGTAAAAACGATGTTATCCACGCCGTTCATGGCCGCCGCGTAACTCCCCACGTATTTGGCCACCTTGTAGGCGAAAATCTCCCGGGCCAGGGACGCTTTCTCATTGTACTTGATTTCCGCGTCCTTCAGTTCCCGGAAATCACTGGAAAGATTCTTGGAAATGCCCAGCACGCCGGATTCCTGGTTCAGAATCTTCATGATCTGCGGAAAATCCAGGTTCTCCTTCTTCGCCAGGTATTCCAGGGCGCCCGGGTCCACATCACCGGAGCGCGTGCCCATGACCAGTCCCTCGAGCGGCGTAAATCCCATGGAATTGTCCACCACCTTGCCGTATTTTACCGCGCAAATGCTGGCCCCGTTTCCCAGATGGCAGACGATCGTCTTCACCCGCCTCGGATCCTGGTGCATGAACTCCGCCGCCCGCTGCGACACATACTTGTGGCTGATGCCGTGGAAGCCGTAGCGGCGGATCTTGTATTTCTCATAATACCGGTAAGGCAGGCCGTACAGGTAAGCTTTCGGCTCCATGGTCTGATTAAACGCCGTATCGAAAACGCCCACCATCAGCGTATCCGGCATCAGCTTCCGGCACGCCTCCACGCCGATCAGATTCGCCGGATTATGCAGCGGCGCCAGATCGTTGCACTCCGTCACGGCCCGGATCACCTCGTCGTCGATCACCACGGAACCGGTGAACTTCTCCCCGCCGTGGACCAGCCGGTGGCCGATCACGTCGATCTCCGAGAAATCCCGGATAATCCCGCGGTCCGGACTGACAAGCGTATCCAGCAGCGTGTGAACCGCCTGCGTGTGGTTCTCCATCGGAACCTGCTCCCTGACGGAAATTCCGGTATCTGTCTGATAGGTAAACACGCCGTCGATCCCGATGCGCTCGCACTGGCCGCGCGCCAGGACCTGTTCGGTATCGGAATCGATCACCTGGAATTTCAGCGACGAACTGCCGCTGTTAATAACCAGAATTTTCATGGGAAAGCACTCCTTCTTTGCAGCGTTACGAATACGAGGGGGGCGGGTCGCAAAGTCTCTCATCCACCGGCATGTAAACATGCCGTGGATTCGGACTTTCGACCCTGGCATTATCATTATAATGGCCGCCGGCTCTTTTGTCCATTATCTAAAAATAAATTTTCCGGGCGTAGGTCCGGGTAAATCCAGCCGCGAAAAAAGCCCCGGATCATAAGGATCCGAGGCCCCTTTATCATTTAGATTCAGTCGCAGGTGTACGGCATCAGCGCGATATGGCGCGCCCTCTTGATCGCCACGGTCAGCGCCCTCTGGTGCTTCG
>CAZPGD010000083.1:0-6904 GCA_964585865.1 uncultured Hungatella sp.
GTTTCCCCTATATGTCGCTGCGATTCCACACGGTCCGCGCTTGAATGAAACGAATGAAGAAATCTATTCGGCTCTTCAGATCCCCAGGTACTTTCTGATCTCCTGGATGTACCTTTCCCCGATGCCGCTCAGGATGCTGTTCGCCTTCGTGATATAGCCGATCTCCATCACACCGCTCCCGGCGGCGGAATCATCCTCAAACGGAATGGCGAGATAATCATTCCCGTTCAGTTCCTCGCAGATAATGCCGGAACAGAGCGTATAACCGTTCAGACCGATCATCAGGTTCAGCATGGTCGCGCGGTCATTGGCCTTGATCGTGCGGGCGTACTCGTTGGTGCTGAGAATCTCTTCCGCGAAATAGAAAGAACCGCTGCCGCCCTGCTCAAAGGAGAGACAGGGATAATCCTGCAGTTCTTCCAGCCGGATGGACGTATGGCCGGCCAGCGGGTGCCCGGACCACAGATACACGTAGGCGCGGCAGTCGATCAGATGATGGAAGCGGAGCCCTCCCGTCCGCAGGATCTTCGTCATGGCGGCGCGGTTGAAATCACTCAGGTACAGGATGCCGATTTCGCTCCGGAGGTTCGCCACGTCCGCAATCACGTCCTTCGTCTGGGTCTCGCGGATGGCAAACTCATACTGCAGCAGATCGAAGGATTTCACCATCTCCACGAAAGCCTTGACCGCGAACGAATAGTGCTGCGTGGACACGCCGAATTTCTTCTTCACGTTCTGTGATTTCCCGTATTTGTCCAGAAGGGTCTCATACTGGCTGTACACCTGCCTGGCGTACTGCAGGAATTCCGCGCCGTCCTGCGTCAGCGTGACGCCGCGTCCCCCGCGGTTGAATATGGTGATCCCCAGTTCCTTTTCCAGTTCCTGCATGGAACTCGTCAATGACGGCTGGGCGATATACAGAACCTCCGCCGCTTTATTGAGCGACCCGCTCTCCGCAATCGTAATCGCGTAGCGTAATTGCTGTAACGTCATGGCTTCCCCTCCCGGACGATTGTTAAAACGGTGCAATCTTACATCTATTTACCTACTTTGTCAATAGGTAAACGGGAGCGCCGCGCTCTCCCTCCGTCCGGACGCTTCCGCTGATTCTTCTTGACAAACGGCACGGCTTGCATTATATTGGCGTTAATTGAATCCGCCGGGTGAAGGTTCCGGGAGAGACCGTCCGCGTGCCGGACGGCGCCGAAGGGGAAGTGGCAGCAAACTCTCAGGCAAAAGGACCGGTTCCGGACGGCACTCTGGAAAGCAATGGCGCGCCGAAGAAGTAAAACCGCTTACGCGGAATAATCTTTCAGGTTCAAGGGACAGAGACGCACGGAATGTATGACACACGCTGTGATACATCGCTGTGCGTTTTTTTACTGAAGCGGAAATATTGTAACAGGAGGAAGAACAGCATGGAGAAAAAAACGCCGTTATATGACATGCACGTAAAATACGGGGGACGGCTCGTGCCGTTTGCCGGCTACCTGCTCCCGGTGCAGTACCAGACGGGCGTGATCGCGGAACACATGGCGGTACGAACGGCCTGCGGCCTGTTTGACGTATCGCACATGGGCGAGATCCGCTGCGCCGGGAAGGACGCCGTAAAGAACCTGAACCGCATCCTGACCAACGACTTTACCGCGATGTACGACGGCCAGGCCCGCTACAGCCCGATGTGCAACGAGGCCGGCGGCGTCGTGGACGACCTGATCGTTTACAAGGTACGGGACGAGCAGTATTTCATCGTGGTAAACGCCGCCAACCGGGAGAAGGATTTCGCGTGGATGAAGGAGCACGCGTCCGGAGACACGGTCTTTACGGACATTTCCGACCCGATCGCCCAGATCGCGCTGCAGGGGCCGAAGGCGCCGGAAATCCTAAGAAAACTGGTTCCGGAAGAACAGCTTCCCCAAAAATATTACAGCGCCCGCTTCGACGGCCGGATCGGGGACATCCGCTGCGTAATTTCCAGAACCGGCTACACCGGCGAAAACGGCTATGAGTTCTATCTCGCGGCGGAGGACGCGGAAAAGCTGTGGGAACTGCTTCTGGACGCCGGCCGGGAGGACGGCCTGATCTGCTGCGGCCTGGGGGCCAGGGATACCCTGCGCCTGGAAGCGGCCATGCCGCTTTACGGCCACGAACTGACCGATACGATTACTCCCCTCGAAGCGGGCCTCGGCCATTTTGTCAAAATGGAGAAAGAGGAATTCATCGGCAGACAGGCGCTTGCGCAGAAAGGGGCACCGGCCAGGAAGCGCGTGGGGCTTGTGGCCACCGGCAGGGGGATCCTGCGGGAACACCTGGACGTCTATATCGGCGGCCGCAGGGTCGGCGCCACCACGTCCGGGACCTATGCCCCCTATCTGAAACTGCCGATCGCCATGGCGCTCCTTGACGCGGATTGCGTCGAACCGGGGACGCCGGCGGAAGTTGACGTAAGAGGGAAAAGGGTGGCGGCGGAAGTTGCCGCGCTCCCCTTCTATCAAAGAAAGCGGTAGTTCTGTCAAAGAAAGCGGCGGGAACACGCCGGTTCCGTATTTTAAGAACCACTGATTAAACAATAAATAAAAAGAAAGCGAGGTACCATTATGAACCATCCCAGCGATCGTTATTACAGCAAATCCCATGAGTGGGTCAAATTCCTGGACGACGGCACGGCGCTGATCGGACTGACGGATTACGCGCAGGACAGCTTGGGCGATCTCGTCTTTGTGAACCTTCCCGAAACCGGCGACGAGGTGACGGCGGGGGAGGCGTTCGCGGACGTGGAATCGGTGAAGGCCGTCTCCGATGTGTTTTCCCCGGTCTCCGGCGTGGTCGCCGCGGTCAACGAGGAACTTCTCGACGCGCCGGAACGGATGAATGAGGATCCCTGCGGCGCGTGGCTGATCAAGGTGGAGGGGATCACTGACAAAGAGGAACTGATGGAAGCGGACGACTATATCCGCTTCTGCGAGAGCGAGGTCAAATAGAAAGCCCACCGTATGGAAAGGAAAACAGGATGGGATCCTATTTATCAAATACGCCGGAAGAACAGGAGCGGATGCTGCGCGAGATCGGATTCGACAGTTTTGACGCGCTGTTTGCGCATATTCCGGAGCAGGTGAGGCAGAAACGCCTTGACCTGCCGGACGGCATGTCGGAAATGGAGGCGCTCGGCCGCATGGAGGAAATGGCGGACCGCAACGTCCGTTTCCGCCACATTTTCCGGGGCGCGGGAGCATATGACCACTATATCCCGGCGATTGTCAAAAGCGTGACTTCCAAAGAGGAATTCGTGACCGCCTATACGCCTTACCAGGCGGAAATCAGCCAGGGCGTCCTCCAGTCCATTTTCGAATATCAGACCATGATCTGCGAACTTACGGGAATGGACGTCAGCAACGCGTCCGTGTACGACGGCGCGACCGCCGCCGCGGAGGCCGCCGCGATGTGCCGCGACCGCAAAAGGCAGACCGTCTGCGTGTCGGCGGCCGCGCACCCGCAGGTGATCAGGGTCATTCAGACATACTGCTACGGCAGCGGCTCCGAGGTGGTCATTGTCCCGGAAAAGGACGGGATAACGGACGCGGAAGCCTTACGGCGCCTCTTGAATGACCGGAGCGCGTGCTTCTATATGCAGTACCCGAATTTTTACGGAAATATCGAGGACGCGAAACAGCTGGGAGAAATCACCCACGCGGCCGGCGCCCGCTTCATCATGGGCTGCAACCCGATCGCGCTGGCCGTTCTGCGCACCCCCGCCGAGGCGGGCGCGGATATTGCCGTCGGGGAAGGCCAGCCCCTCGGCCTGGGTCTTGCCTTCGGCGGTCCGTATCTGGGCTTTATGGCGGCCGGCGAGAAGCTGGCGCGCAGGTTGCCGGGACGGATCGTCGGGGAAACGGTTGACCGCGACGGCAAACGGGCGTTCGTGCTGACGCTGCAGGCGCGGGAGCAGCATATCCGCCGGGAAAAAGCGGGCAGCAATATCTGCTCCAACGAGGCGCTCTGCGCCCTGACGGCGGCCGTCTACCTGTCTGCGATGGGCGAAAAGGGGCTGAAACAGGCGGCGTCCCTCTGTATTTCAAAAGCGCATTACCTGCAGCGGAAACTCGAGGGGGCGGGCCTGCGCCCGAAATACCGGCAGCCGTTTTTCCATGAATTTGTTACCGTATCGGAGAAAAAATCGGGCGGCATCCTGCGGGCGCTCGAAGCGAACGGATTCCTGGGCGGGCTGCCGCTTAACGACCACGAGATTCTCTGGTGCGCGACCGAGAAAAACAGCCGCGGGGAAATCGACCGGCTGGCGGAAATCGTAAAGGAGGCGGACGATGAAACTGATCTTTGAAAGAGGTTCGGAAGGACAATGCTGCACGCTTCTGCCTGCCTGCGACGTGCCGGATGTTCCGCTTCCCGCGCCGGGGCGCGAAATTCCGCTCCGTCTGCCCCATGTGTCGGAAAATGAGATCAGCCGGCATTACACGGAACTGGCCGGGCAGGTGTACGGCGTCAACGACGGGTTCTACCCGCTCGGCTCCTGCACCATGAAATACAATCCGAAAGTAAACGAGGCGGCGGCGGCGCTTCCCGGTTTTACAGGCATCCACCCCCTGCAGCCGGAGGACACCGTACAGGGCTGCATGGAAGTGCTGGATACGGCGAAACGGATGCTTCTGGAAATCACCGGGATGGACGACATGACCATGCAGCCGGCGGCAGGCGCGCACGGGGAATTCACCGGTCTCCTGCTGATCAAGGCTTACCACGACAGCCGGGGGGACAAAAAGCGCACCAAAATCATCGTGCCGGATTCCGCGCACGGAACCAATCCCGCGAGCGCGGCGATGGCCGGTTTCGAGATCGTCAACATTCCCTCCGGCCCGGACGGGTGCGTGGATCTGGAGAAACTGCGCGCGGCGGCCGGCGAAGACACGGCCGGGCTGATGCTTACGAACCCGAATACCGTGGGACTGTTTGACAAAAATATTCTCGAGATCACTTCGATTATCCACGAGGCCGGCGGACTCGCGTATTATGACGGCGCGAACCTGAACGCCATCATGGGGATCGCGCGGCCGGGGGATATGGGTTTTGACGTGATGCACATCAATCTGCACAAAACTTTCTCCACGCCCCACGGGGGCGGCGGCCCGGGAAGCGGCCCGGTCGGTTGCAAGGCGTTCCTGCGGGATTTCCTGCCCGGGCGGCAGGTGGTCCGAAACGGGGACGGGTACGCGTTTGCGGTTCCGCCGAAATCGATAGGCAGCGTGAAGATGTTCTACGGGAATTTCCTGGTGGTCGTAAGGGCCCTTACCTACCTTCTGGTACTCGGAAAGGAAGGCGTCTGCGATGTGTCCCGCGGCGCGGTGCTGAACGCGAATTACATGATGCGCAAGCTGCGGGATGTGTATTCCATGCCCTATCCGGGGCCCTGTATGCATGAGTTTGTAATGTCCCTGGAAGATCTGAAGCGCGAGCGGGACGTATCGGCAATGGATGTGTCCAAGGCGCTTCTGGATTACGGGATCCATCCGCCGACCATGTATTTCCCGCTGATCGTGCACGAGGCGCTGATGGTGGAGCCTACGGAGACGGAGAGCCGGGAAACGCTGGATGAGGCCATCCGGGCGTTCCGCGAGATCCGCGCCCGGGCGGAAGAAGACGCCGAAAGTCTCCGCGGCGCGCCCGCGCGCACCCCCGTCAGCAGGCCGGACGAGGTGCTGGCCGCGAGGAAGCCGGTGCTGCGGTACCGGTTCCCGTGAAACGGAGTTATTTTTAATATGATTAATCAGGCACGTATTTATTGCACCGAGAACCAAAATCCCTACCGCAACCTCGCGGTCGAGGAATTCCTCACTCTGCACGCCGGGCCCGGGGAAATCATTCTGTTCCTGTGGCAGAACCGGCGGACGGTTGTGATCGGGAAGAACCAGAACTGCCAAAACGAGTGCCGGGTGCGCGAACTGGAAGAGGACGGCGGATTTCTCGCCCGCCGTCTTTCCGGGGGCGGCGCGGTTTTCCATGATCTCGGGAACCTGAACTTTTCCTTCTGTGTCCGCGCGGAGGATTACAGCGTCGGGCGCCAGACCGAAGTCATTCTCCGGGCCGTACAAAAAATGGGCATCCGGGCCGTCCGCTCCGGGCGGAACGATCTGACCGCGGACGGGCAGAAATTCTCCGGGAACGCGTTTTACCGCTCCGGCGGGCACTGCTGCCACCACGGGACGGTTCTCGTCGATACCGACCGGGAACGGATGGCCCGCTATCTGAACGTCCCGGCGGAGAAGCTGAAATCCAACGGAGTGGATTCCGTGCGGTCCAGAACCGTCAACCTGAGAAGCCTGCGGCCGGATCTGACCATTCCCCGGCTGCGGGAGGCGCTGGCGGAATCGTTTGCCGAAGTCTATGGCCGCGGGGCGGAACCGTTTCCCGAAAGCCGGATGGATGACGACGCGATTGCCCGGGCGGAGGAGCGGTTCGCCTCCCCGGAGTGGAAATACGGGAGCCGGATCCGTTTCCGGAACCGGCTGGAGCGCCGTTTCCCGTGGGGCAATGTGGATATCCGCTTCCTGGTTGAATCCGGGACCATCACGAAGATCAGGGTTTACACGGACGCCATGGATGAAACGCTGGCCGGGCGGATCGAGGAGGCGCTGACGGGCTGCCGGTGCGACGGCCGGGACGCGGAGACGCGGCTGCGGGGCCTGCGGCCCCGGGATCCGCGGCCGGATAACCTGCGGCAGGATGATTTGCGGCCGGATCCGGAAGAAATCGCCGCGGATATCCGAGCGTGGATCCCGGGCGCTCTGCGACAGGATGATCCGCGGCCGGATCCGGAAGAAATCGCCGCGGATACCCGAGCGTAAAGTCCTTCATCCACCGGCATGTAAACATGCCGTGGATTCCGACTTTCGAC
>CAZPGD010000084.1:0-6884 GCA_964585865.1 uncultured Hungatella sp.
GGCAAAGCCTGAAGCCGATCATTGACGCCATGAAAATATGGGGAGAGAATTATAAGGCGCTGAGACGTGCTTCTGAATGATCCTATAAATAAATGCAAGGATTGGAACTTTCTGATCCCCAAGGCAGCATTCAGCCGCAGCGTTCAGAACCGCCGCCTCCACCCGGCAGCATTCAGCCGCGGCACTCCGAACCGCCGTTTTCACCCGGCAGCGTTCAGCCGCTGCACTCCGGATCGCCGCCTCCACCCGGCAACGGCGCGTACGGCGCCTACTCCCCGCATCCCCGCAGGATTTCTTCGAGCGTTTCCGCGAACCGCGAAAGCCCCGCCTGTTCTTCCGGGCCGAATCGTCCGTACAGCTGGCTGTCGATATCCAGTACGCCGTACAGCTTTCCGCCGCGGTGCAGGGGGATCACGATCTCCGAGTTGGAGGCGCTGTCACAGGCGATATGGCCGGCGAAGCGGTGCACATCTTCCACAACAATCATCTCATCCCCGGCAGCGGCCGTCCCGCAGACGCCCCTTCCCATGGCGATACGGGGGCAGGCTGTTTTCCCCTGGAATGGCCCCAGACGCAGTTCGCCCGCCCGGTACAGATAAAACCCCGCCCAGTTTATGTCCTCCATTGTCTGGTACAGAAGGGCCGACGCGTTGGCCAGATTGCTGATTTCGCTCTCCACGCCGTCCGTCAGGCCGCGCAGCTGCGCCGCCAGCAGTTCATAATCCACCGTTTTGCTCATCCCTCGTTCTCCTTCCCGGTTCATCATCGATGTCCCCATTATAATCCCCGCCGGCCGTTTTGTCACGGTCCGGCACGGTAAAACCGGCAGCCCGGGTTTCGGCCACTATTTCACACCCCATTTCGGCCGTTCTGACTGCCTCCGGCTTTGTTCCGTGTACCGTTCCAACCCTGTTCTGGCTCGGCTCCGGCTTTGTTGCAAGCCTCGTTCCAACACCCGTTCTGCGCCTGCCATAACCGCTGTTCCGACCCGGTCCCTGCTCTGTTCCGATCGTCGTTCCGCCCCGTTCCAACCGCCGTCCCGCGGCCCCTGTCCCGGCCGTTGTTCCGCACTTTGCTCCGGCCGTTCCGTTCGTTCCCACCGGCGGTACAATCTCGGCACCGCACCGTCAGGGAACGAACCGGATCGTAATCATTCCCGCCTCGCAGTCCGCGTCAACACGTCTGTTCGCGCCCGGATTGGTGATGTAGCGGGTTTCGCCATAGCCGTTAAAATCCCGTTCCCCGACCGTCACCCATCCCGTTATTTCGCAGTCGATTTGCAAATTATAATCGGTTTCGTTCCCGGCCAGGCACACCTCGACGGTGCCCGCTTCCGTGTCCAACTCCACCTGATCCGCGGACGCACGGTTCACCGTCACGGTGCCCGCTTCCGAAGAAATATCCAGTCTGCGCGCGCTGACCGTCTCGGCGCTGATTATCCCCGCTTCCACATCCAGATCCAGCAGGTCAAACGTATATCCGGCCGGCACCGTTACCCGGGCCGCGGCTCCATCCCCGTTTCCAATCGCCAGTCCCTGCCCGGTTACGCTGAATTCCAGTTCCAGTTCCCGGCGGTTCCCCTCGTCTCGAAGCGTGGGAAACACACGCATCTGATCCGAATAAAGCGTCACTTCCACCGAGCCGGATGTCTCCGTCTCGACGATCTCCACCGTTCCCATCTCCACGCAGATTTCCAATTCATTAATTTCGGAATAACTGTAATCCGGTACGCCCGCATCCGGTACACCCGAATCCGGAATACCCGCGTTCGGAGTTCCCGCACCCGGTCCGCCTGCGTCCGGAGCACCCCCACCCGGAACACCTGCGTCCGGTACTCCCGCATCCGGAACATCCGCGTTCGGAACACCCGAACCCGGTCCGCCTGCGTCCGGTACACCTGCGGCCGAAACGCCCGCGTCCGGTACGCCTGCGTTCGGAACGCCCGCACCCGGAGCGACCGCACCCGGTACACCCGCACCCGATCCACCCGCGTCCGGCACTCCCGTGTCATGATGCTCCGGGCGCGGCGCCAAAACGGTGCCGCCATTCCTTCCAAACAATTCGTAGAAATCCTCTCTGAGTTCCTCTCTGACGCCCCTCAGTTCCTCGCCGGCGTCCCATAATTCCTCTCTGGCGTCCCGGAACTCCTCTCGGATCTCTTCCCTGATTTCCGCCCCGACGCGCTGCCCGGCCCGGTCCCCGGCGTAACGGCGCGCCGCGCCGGAAAACACCTGACCGAAGAGAGAAGTGGAACCGAAAAAAGCAGCTATCATCAAAATCACCGCACCGGTCACAAAACAAACCGCGGACGTGATCAACGTAATCTTCGCGAATTTCTTCATACCGCACGCTCCTTCCCGTGGAACCATTTTTTAGAACCGTTTACGCAAAACGTGACCAGCCTCGGCACGCACCGTCCGTAGAACCAGACCGTCAGCACTAGGCACGCCAGCGCGACGGCAAACAGGATCAGTCCGGTTCCCAGCAGAACGGCGCCGATCAGCGGATGGGCAAACAGCAGAATAAAGCCGGCCACGCTCATGAAAAGCCCCAAAACAATACCGGCCACCGACAGAACCGGGATCCCCAAAAGCAGCGTCAGCAGGACCACAAGCATACCCGGCAGCAGCTTGAGCAAAATGACGACGGTCACGGCAGCTGCCGGCAGGCAGACCAGAGCAAAAAGAACAAGCAGCACCACCTTAAGGACGTCCCGCGCGCCCGTGCCGTTTTTCTTTTCCTTTCCGGCCGTCTGTTCCACCATCTGATAGCCCGGTTCGCGGAAACGCCGGTCATCGTACCCCGCCTCCGTGAACTCTCCGCCGTCCGGCATATCCCCGCGGATATCCGCGCGTATGATCGAGGCGATCCGCTCCGGACTGCCAAAACCGCGGATCACTTCATCCGCCGCGTCGCCCGCCTCTTCCAGATAATCCCGATAATACTCCAGGGCGTCCCGCGTCTCCTCCTCCGGAAGGTCGGAAAGCAGATATTCCACCTTCTCCATAAATTCCACTTTGTTCACACCTGTGCCTCCTCGAGTATTCTGGAAATCTTGCCGGAATAACCGTACCATTCGCTGCGGTACAATCTCAGCTGCGCCCGGCCTTTCTCCGTAATCTTGTAATATCTGCGGTTCCTCCCGTCATACGCCCTGTCATAAGTCTCCAGACAATCATCCCGCATCAGACGCTTCAGGACAGGATACAGCGTCGATTCCGAAACTTCGAGGGCACCCCGCACATCCTGCGTAATCTTGTACCCGTACGTGCCCGCCGTATCCCGGGATACCACCGCCAGTACAATCGCGTCCAGAAGTGCGGTCCCCGTATTAAATATCATATTCTCACCCCTCACCCGGCTCACATCAAATACCGGTCCGCGCCGGAAACGCCGCCTCGCGCTGAAAACTCTGTCTCCCGTCGGAAACTCCGCCTCGCGCTGAAAACACCGTCTTCCATCGAAACGCCGCTTCGCGCCGGCAACTCTGTCTCCCGTCGGAAACACGGCTCCGCGCTGAAAAACGCCGTCTCCCAACAAAACGTCACCTCGCGACGGCAACTCTGTCTCCCGTCGAAAACGCGGCCTCGCGCTGAAAAACGCCGTCTTCCAACAAAACATCACCTCGCGCCGGCAATTCCGCTTCCTCTCGGAAACTCCGCTTCGCTTCGCACGCCTCGCGGCGGATCCGGATATTTAAAATGCTGATACTATTGGAATGAACATATTATACGTCGTATAATATTATATGTCAACACACAACCCCAAATTTTAACGCATTTAAAAAGAGAAATGCAGCCGTCCAGACGGCACATCCTCTCGCGCGGCCGCCGGCCGCACGCGAAGCATCAGATGGCCATTCGATGTGAGAACAGGAGACAAAACATGCTTATAAGCAGGCATACCGCCTGTTTCCAAAACATACCGCCTGTTTCCAAAAGCATGCCGCCTGTTTCCAACCCCTTCCCCCGCCGCCCGGACCGCCGCAAAAAAGCGCAAAAAAACACCCGGTTCCCGCCTGCTGCCCAGCCGATCCGAACCGGATGTCTTTCATTTCCCGCTCAAATAAACCGTTTCTCAGTTCCCGGCCTCCGCCTCGGACGCCAGGCGCGCGCCGACCGCTTCCACATCCACGTCGGCCACATCGGCATCGTCCGCCTCCGCCTCCGCTTTCTTCTCCTGATTGCGCTGCTGCGTCTGCAGCGCCTTGATGCTCAGGCTGATCTTGTGCTCGGCCTCGTTGAAATCCACGATCTTCGCCTCGATCTCCTGCCCGATGCGCAGAACGTCGGACGGCTTGTCCACATGCTCCCTGGAAATCTGGGACACATGGAGCAGCGCGTCCACACCCGGCTCCAACTCCACGAACGCGCCGAAATCCGTCATGCGCGCCACTCGGCCGGTCACGATATTGCCCGCCGCGTACTTGACGTCCGCGCCGATCCACGGGTTCTGGTCCGGGAACTTTAAGCTGAGCGCGATCTTGTCCCCGTGGATATCCTTGATCAGCGTGGTCAGCTTCTCGCCGGCCTTAAATACCTTCTTCGGATTCTCCACCCGTCCCCAGGACATCTCGGAAATATGGAGCAGGCCGTCCGCCCCGCCCAGATCGATGAACGCGCCGAAATCCGTCACATTTTTAATAACACCCTCGACAACGTCCCCCACGTGGATCCGCGCGAAAAGCGCTTCCTGCATCTCCTTCTTGCGGGCGATCAGAAGCTGCTTGCGGTCGCCGATGATTCTCCTGCGGCGCGGATTGAACTCCGTAATGACAAATTCGATCTCCTGTCCGGCGAACTTGGACAGATCCCTCTCATAAATATCGGACACAAGACTGGCCGGAATGAATACCCGCGCCTCGTCCACGACCACGCTCAGTCCCCCGTCCAGAACCTGCGCCACCCTGGCCGTCAGCACTTCCCGGTTGTTAAACGCTTCCTCCAGCCGCTTGTTCCCCCGGTCGGCGGCCAGCCTCTTGTAGGACAGGGACACCTGCCCCTCTCCGTCATTCACCTTTATGACCTTCGCTTCCATCTCGTCGCCGACGTGGACGACGGTGCGAAGATCCAGCCCGGAATCGTTTGAATACTCGTTCCGCGTGATGATCCCGTCGGACTTGTACCCAATGTTCAGGACAATTTCGTCTTCCTTCACATCAATAACCTTACCCGTGACGACCTCTCCTGTACGTATTGTTTTTAACGATTCTTCCAACATTTGTTCAAAACTCAATTCTGACATTCGTTTATGAACCTCCTCGATAATATTCTTTGGGGTCGAAGCCCCGGCTGTAATACCTACGCTGCGCACAGAATCTACACTTTCAGGTGATAAGTCGTCAAGTGTCTGGATGAAATGGGTGTTCTTACATTTCCGTTGGCAAATTTCATATAGCTTGCGTGTGTTAGAGCTTTTACGGCCGCCAATGACCACCATGGCGTCAACCTGCGAAGCAATATGCTCAGCTTCTCTCTGCCTTTCCTCTGTTGCACTACAAATCGTATTTACAACAACTATATCATACCCCCTTTTGGAAATTTTTTCAACCAATTCTTGAAATTTCTTATAATTAAATGTCGTCTGTGAGACAATACTTATCTTTTCCGTCCGGTCCGCCGGCAAAACGGCGAGTTCTTCCTCTTCCTTTATAATGATTGTGGACGCGTCGCCCCAGCCGCGGATGCCCCGGACCTCCGGATGCGCGGCGTCGCCGATAATGACGACCCGTCGACCCGCCTCATTCTGCTCGCGGACGATACGGTGGATTTTCTTAACAAACGGGCATGTCGCGTCCACCACGTTCACACCCTGCCGCTCCAGCAGTTCATAAACGCCAGGCCCCACGCCGTGCGAACGGATCACCACGGTCCCTTCGCGGATCGTCCGCAGTTCCTCCTCCGTGACCGCGCGCACGCCCCTGCGCTCCAGATCCCGGACGACCTCCTCGTTGTGGATAATCGGCCCCAGCGTGTAAATGGGTTTTTCCCCTTTTTCAATCTGCTCGCTGACCAGTTCCATGGCGCGCCGGACGCCGAAGCAGAAACCGGCCGTCTTTGCCACAATCACTTCCATCCCGTCACCCGTCCGTTTCCGGTACCTCCAGCCCGCGCTGCCGGGCGGCGTCGATAATCGTCCCGATCACCTGCTCCAGCGTCATGTCCGAACTGTCCAGAACCACGGCGTCCTCCGCCGCCCGTAAGGGCGCGATCTCGCGGTGCGTGTCGCGGTAGTCCCGGTCGGCGATCTCCCGCTCAACCTCGCGGATATCGCAGGGCTTCCCCTTTTCCAGCAGTTCCCGGCAGCGGCGCCTGGCGCGCACCCCCGCGGAAGCGGTCAGAAATATTTTTGTCTGCGCGCCGGGGAGCACGCAAGTGCCAATGTCCCTGCCGTCCATGATCACGTTCGCCGACGCGGCAAGTTCCCGCTGCAAATTCAGAAGCGCCCCGCGGACCGCCGCGTAACGCGAACAGGCGGACGCCAGATAGCCGACTTCCTCCGTGCGGATCTGTTCGGATACGTCCTCGCCGTTTAGGAACACCTTCTGAACGCCGTTCTCATAGCGGAGCTCGAGGCGGATCTCCCCGCAGGCATCCGTAATGGCCGCCTCGTCCTCCATGGAAATGCCCTTGCGGAAAAAATACAGCCCCATGGCGCGGTACATGGCCCCTGTGTCTACGTAAACAAAACCGAGTCTCGCGGCCAGCGTCCTGGCCACGGTGCTTTTGCCGGCTCCGGCCGGCCCGTCGATGGCAATATTGTAAGTCGCGGTCATGCCTGTTCTCCCATGCCTGTTCCCCTTGTTGTTAAATGATGCCAAACGGATTGTTCCGTGCTTCGCACTCCCGCAATCCTGCCCGCCATTCGGAATCCGTGGGGCCCCT
>CAZPGD010000085.1:0-3217 GCA_964585865.1 uncultured Hungatella sp.
CAAAAGGCGAAGCAGAGACAAAAGGCGAAGCGGAGAGCCGGGAAGAAGCGGAAGTATTTGTCAGGGAACGCCGGCAGAGAGAGAAGGTTCTTGCGGATCGTGCCCGCGCGCTGCGGGAAAAGCGCCGCGGCCTGCTTAAACATACGGGATTTTACCGCCGGAACCTGCTGCGCGGCAACCCGACCGCCACGTCCGCGCGTTTCTCGGAGGCGCTGGACGAATTAAGAAAATCACTGGAAGAAAAATAGCAAAAAGGCGGAAATGACAGCTGTTCTGTGACCGCGTCCACGATTGGGGAATGGCATAGCCCGATATTTGGCAATGTTCAAGTAATCATATTCTCGTTATGATAATTCAAAACGGGGTGGCGATATGATAGTATTTGAACCATTGTGGGACACGATGAAAGAAAAAAACATGACACAGTACAAGCTGATCAAAAATTACGGATTCAGCACGGGCACGCTGGATGCTCTCAGGAAGAATAAAAGTATCACACTGAACACACTGGATGATATCTGCCGGATTCTCCAGTGCGATGTGTCGGATGTGATAAAGTATGTGTCGGAAGACAAGTAGTTTTAACCGGACGGAAGGCAGGCGTTTGCCGATCCGGCGGACGGGAGGACACGGGAGCCCAAAATACGGAAGCTGAAAATACAAAAAAGAGACGAAAAAAAGAGAGACAAACAAAAAGGAGCAGACAATAACGAGCCGGATTGTCTGCTCCGCGTTTATCCGTGCAGCTAATGCGCCTGCCGCCGTTTTCCGCACAGCTGATATGTCCGCTGTCATTTCCGTGCAGGCAACGCATCATCTGTCGTTTCATTGCAGCCGATGTGCCCGCCGTTATTTCCTTGCAGGCAGTGCACCTGCCGTCCATTTCCGTGCAGCTAATGCGTTTGCCACTGTTTTCCGCACAGCTGATATGCCCGCTGTCATTTCCGTGCAGGCAACGCATTCGCTGTTTTTCATGCGGCCGGCGCACCCGCGGTCCATTTCCCTGCGGCCGGCGATTCCGGCCGTACGCCGTTTCCGCTTTATCAGCAGATCCTGCGGATCCAGCCTTCCGGCGCTTCGACGGTGCCCAGCTGGATGCCGGTCAGCGTGTCGTAGAGTTTCTGGATCACCGGTCCCATATGGTCCATGCCGCTGGGGAAGCGGATTTCGCGTCCGTGATCGACAATCCTGCCTACCGGGGAGATAACGGCCGCGGTTCCGCAGAGACCGCATTCCGCGAAATTCTCCAGTTCGTCCAGGCGCACCGGGCGCTGGGTTACTTTCAGCCCCAGATAATGTTCGGCCACATGGAGCATGGAACGCCGGGTGATGGACGGCAGGATGGAATCGGATTTGGGGGTCACGATTTCCTGATCCTTCGTGACGAAAAGGAAATTGGCGCCTCCGGTTTCCTCCACATAGGTGCGGGTACCCGGATCGAGGAACAGATTCTCGTCGAATCCGTTCTGGTGGGCGATCACATGGGCATGAAGGCTCATGGCGTAATTTAAGCCTGCCTTGATATGACCGGTACCGTGAGGAGCCGCGCGGTCAAAATCGCTCACGCAGAGACTTAAGGGCTTGGCGCCGCCCTTAAAATACGGGCCAACCGGGGTGCAGAACATACGGAACTGATATTCATCCGCCGGTTTTACGCCGATGACGGGGGAAGAAGCAAACATATAAGGGCGAATGTAAAGGGAAGCTCCGCTGCCGTAAGGGGGCACCCAGTCCGCGTTTGCCTTTACAACCCGGTCGACCGCGTCCAGAAAACGCTCTTTCGGGAAAACGGGCATTTCCATCCGTCTGGCGGAATCCGTCATGCGTTCCGCGTTTAAGTCCGGCCGGAACGTCACGATATCGCCGCCGCAGGTGGTGTAGGCTTTCAGACCTTCAAAGACTTCCTGGCAATACTGCAGGATCCCGGCGCACTCGTTCAATACGATTGTGGCGTCAGACGTCAGCGTACCGTCGTCCCAGGCCCCGTTTTTGAAATTCGCGACATAGCGCATGGAAGTTTCACGGTAATTGAAACCGATCTCGCTCCAGTTTAAATCTCTTTTTTCCATAATATCCGCACTCCTTGGCTTAGGTTATCGCTTATGGCTGCGGAGAGGACGCGTTCCTTCATCCGCTCAGCTTACAGCCGCCTTTATTTTAGAATATTCATATGAATATTTCAAGTTCACAGTTATCATTTTTCGGCGGATTTTTAAGAAATTTTTGTTTGTAATTCACGGAAAGGAGATTTATATTTAAAACATGCGCCGGATTCGGCGTTTTGCCGCGGCGCGGGTCGGGTTAAACGGAAAAGAGCGGACACGGGAGCGGGTGCGGTTTCCGTCCGCGCATGGGAAGGAAAATGTATAATGGAATTGCAGGAATTGTTTGAATTGCAGCTGATGATGTTTATTCTGATGGGTGTCGGAGTGATTCTGCGCAGGAAGAATATCCTGACCGGGGAAGGGAAAAAGATGCTGACGGATCTGGTGATCGATGTGGTCCTGCCGTGCAATATTATTGCTTCTTTCTCCATCGAGTTTAACCGGGATTTGCTGATGGCCGGGATACAGATTCTGATCGTTTCCGTTGTGCTGCAGATTTTCTGCACGCTGATCAGCGCGTTCTGTTACAATAAAGTGCCGAAACGTCAGAGAATGATCCTGCAGTACGGAACCGTCTGCTCGAACGCGGGCTTTCTGGGCAATCCCATTGTCGAGGGTCTCTACGGTTCCATCGGCCTTCTGTACGCGTCTATCTACCTGATCCCCCAGAGGATCGTCATGTGGTCGGCGGGGGTGTCCTATTTTACCGAGTCGCCCGGCAAAAAGGAAGTATTGAAAAAGGTTGTCACCCACCCCTGCATCATTGCCGTGGGGATCGGGCTGGTTCTCATGATTACGCAGGTTCCGCTTCCCGGAGTCATAAGCCGGAGCATCAAAAGTCTGGGCAACTGCAATACGCCGCTTACCATGATCCTGATCGGCATGATCCTGGCCGACGCCGGATTTAAGAATATGGTCAATAAGACGACGGCCGCTTTTTCCGCGATCCGCCTGCTGGTGATCCCGCTGGCGGTTCTGATTGGCTGCCGGCTGTTCCGGGTGGACCCGACGGCGGCGGGAGTTTCGGTGGTGCTGGCCGCCATGCCGGCCGGTTCCACGACGGCGATCCTGGCCGCCAAATACAATGGGGACGAGGTGTTCGCGACCCAGTG
>CAZPGD010000085.1:3317-6849 GCA_964585865.1 uncultured Hungatella sp.
CGTGCGAGAACGCCGCTGCGGAACCGGGAAAATATGACGCCCGCCGCGTATGATTATTGACAAACCCTGTGCTATTCCGTATAATGAAACCATCCTGCTGCAGGACGGAGTCCTGCGGCTTACTCGTTTATCTTACGAAAGGCCAGGTGATTCCCTATATGGACGGGGACAGTTGGATATCCCTACTCCTGATTGCAGTGTTGCTTATTATGGGCGCGTATTTCGCTTCCAGCGAAATCGCCCTCAGTTCTGTCAATAAAGTTCGTATCCGTCTGCTGGCGGACAAGGGAGACCGGGGGGCAAAGAATGTCCAGTATATCCTGGATCATTTTGACCTGGCGCTGTCCACCATTCTGATCGGAAATAATCTTTCCCATATCCTTGCCTCATCCATCGCAACCCTGCTGGCGACCCGGATGTGGGGGGCCAATGCCGTCGCGGCCACGACGCTGGTGCTTACCGTGATCGTGTTCTTCTTCGCGGAACTGCTTCCCAAGAATATCGCGAAAAAATATTCCGAGCATTTTTCCAGGATGATTGCCGGTTCGCTGATCTTCATTATGCGCATTTGCAAGCCGTTTTCCTATCTGCTGACGGCTATCGGCGATCTGGCGGCCAGACTGGTCGGGGGCGGCGGAAGCGCGGTGACGGAGGACGAGTTTTACGATATGGTGGAAAATATCGCGGAGGAAGGCGGCCTGGAGGCCGAAAAGGGCGAATTGGTCCATTCCGCCCTGAGTTTCGGCGATCATACGGTGGACGATATTCTTACCGTTCGCGTGGACGTGGAGGCCATCGATGATACCGACAGCGTGGAGGAAATCGTCGGACGCATCCGCGCCGTGCGGCATTCGCGGATGCCGGTCTACCATGATTCCATCGACAACGTGGTGGGTGTGCTTTCCTGCCGTAAATTTGTCAAGGCTTATTTAAAAGAAGGAAGCCGGGTCGATATCCGTCAGGTCATGGATCCGCCGTTTTTTGTCCACGGCAGCGTGGAAGTCGCCGATCTGCTGCCGGCCATGAACCGCCGGAAAGCCAGCATGGCCATTGTCACCGATGATTACGGCGGCATGGAAGGCGTGGTCACGATGGAGGACATGATGGAGGAACTGGTCGGCGACATCTGGGACGAAGACGACGAGGTAGTGGAGAGTTTTGTACAGATAGACGATCATACCTGGGAAGTGGACGCGTCCATGAGCATTGACGACTGCTTTGACCGCATGGGATACGAGGATTACGACGAGGATGAGATAGCCCATAAAAATATGGTAAGCCTTGCCTATGCCGCGTTTGACGATATTCCCCGCGAGGGGGACAGCTTTATGTTCCGGGATCTGCATATTACGATTCTCAAGATGGAGAAGCGGCGCATCCGGGCCCTCCGCATTGAGAGAGAGGAGGCGAAGGAATCATGACCGCGATCGCGATTTACTGTATTTCGATTGTAATCCTGCTGGCGTTTTCCGCGTTTTTCTCGGGTTCGGAAATCGCGTATTCCGGCGTGAACCGGACGAGGCTGGAAGCCGGACACGGCGCCGCCACGAAACAGGCCCTTTATATCTGCGACCGGTTCGACCGTGCCCTGTCGGCCATCCTGATCGGCAACAACCTGGTTAATATTTCCTCTTCCAGCATCGCCACGATGCTGGCCCTGCTGCTTGCGGGAGCGGACGCGTCCGTTGCCAGGCAGGATCTGTTTACTACCGCGGGTTCAATCCTGCTGACGGTGCTGGTTCTGATTTTCGGTGAAACGATGCCCAAGATTATCGCCCGCCGCGATCCGCAGACGTTTGCTCTCCGGGCCGCGGCCCCCCTGCGTTTCCTGATGACGCTCCTGACGCCGGTGACGTGGGTGATCTGCGGCGCGGTAAATTTCATTACGGCTTCTTTGAAGGGAGAGAGGCTGGATGAGGATGAGGCTGCTGAGGCGGCGGAGGAAGAACTGGTCGACCTGATTGAGACTTCCGAGGACGAGGGCATTATCGGCGAGGACCAGTCGGAACTTTTGCAGAACGCGCTCGATTTCGCGGAGATTTCCGCTCAGGAGGTAATGACGCCGCGTGTGGATATGGCGGCACTGGAGATCGACGACGATCCCGGGGAGATAAAAAGACAGATCGAGGAGAGCCCGTTTTCCCGTTTGCCGGTCTATGACGAGCGGCGGGAGCGCGTGCTGGGCGTGCTCTATCTGAATCACTATTACCGGGCGCTGCTGGATAATCCGGAACCGGATATCCGCAGCCTGCTGATTGAGCCGTGCTTTGTTTACAAGTCGATGAAGCTCCCGTCCATTTTGACCATGATGCGGCAGCGCAAGACCCATATCGCCATTGTTACCGACGAGTACGGAAGCACCATCGGCATGGTGACGATGGAGGATGTGCTGGAACAGATTGTCGGCGACATCTGGGATGAGACGGATGAGATCGTGGACGAAGTCGTGGAGCGCGGCGAGCACGAGTATGAGGTTGACGGTGATCTGCCTATCGGCGAGTTCTGCGAACTGGTGGAGTGGGACGAGGATACACTGGAGACGGATTCCGTTACGGTCGGCGGCTGGACGCTGGAAGTGTTCGGCGGCTACCCCAAGGCGGGCGACCACTTTGATTATGAGAATATCACCGTGACGGTTCTGGAAATGGACGATCTGCGCGTGGGGAAACTTCTGGTCGCGGTGCGGCCGGCGCAGGAGGAGGAGAAGGAGTAGAATAGAGAAGGGGCAGAGAGGGAAGAGCAGGGGGGGCGAAAAAGCAGCAGAGGGAAAAGGTAAGGAGAAGAAGCAAGGGGGGAGAAAAGCAGCAAAGGGAGGAAGCGAGGAAGATAAGGAGCAGCAAAGGAAGGGGCAGGAGGGCCGGACTGGCAGGAAGGAGACCATATGCCCGGAGAAAAAAAGAAGAGCATTTCGATAGGAACGGAATTTTTTGACAAGCTTCGTAAAAATGATTATTACTATGTCGACAAAACCGATCTGATTGCGGAGTTTCTGCGCAGCCCCGCGGATGTGACACTGTTTACGCGGCCGCGCCGGTTCGGCAAGACGCTGGCCATGACGACGCTGAAGTGCTTCTTCGAAATCGGGGGTGATCCGTCGTTATTTGACGGGCTGGCGATTACGCGGGAGAAGGAACTTTGCGAGCGGCACATGGGGAAATATCCGGTGGTGTTTGTGTCGCTGAAAAGTGTGGACGCGGATAATTTCACCGGAGCCGCAAAGAGGATGGCGAGCGTGATGGCGGAGACGGCGTGGCGCCAGGCTTTCCTGCTGAAGAGCGAGCGGCTTTCCGAAGGGGAGAAAGAGACGCTGCGCGGGCTGATGAATCGGGATATGGGCGAGCAGTCCATCATCGATTGCCTGCGGACGCTTACGCGGCTTCTGGAGAAGCATTACGGGCTCAAGACGATCCTGCTGATCGACGAATATGACGTGCCGCTGCAGAAGGCGTTTTATGCCGGATATTACGACGAGATGGTGGGGATGATCCGCGGCATGTTCGCGCAGGCGCTTAAAACGAATGACAGTCTGGAA
>CAZPGD010000086.1:0-6812 GCA_964585865.1 uncultured Hungatella sp.
GGGAAGGTTCCGTGCGGAATGTATAACCGGGCGGATGGTGAGGGAAGGGCGGCGCGGAGCGCCGATACGCGGCAATGAGGTATGCGAGAGAGGGGTGCGTGGCAAGATGAAAGCGGGAGTAGTTCACGGACGCGGCGATATACGCTTTGAGGAGATTGAGACCCCGAAGCCGCAAAGGGGACAGGTGCGGATCCGGGTGCGGTACACGGGAATCTGCGGCTCCGACGTGCCGCGCGTCAACGGCGACGCCTGCCATTTTTTCCCGAATGTGCTGGGTCACGAGTTTTCCGGTGAGGTTGACGAACTTGGCGAAGGCGTAACCTCTTTGCGGACGGGCGACCGGGTGGCGGGCGTGCCGCTGGTACCCTGCATGAAATGCGCCGACTGCCAGAAGGGAGATTATTCTCTCTGCCGCCATTACAGTTTTATCGGTTCCCGCGAGTTCGGCAGCTTCGCCGAGTACGTGGTTGTGCCGGAGAGAAACGCGGTCAAATTCAGTGATGAAGTGAGTTTCGAGCAGGGGGCATTTTTTGAACCGGCGACCATCGGTCTGCACGGCCTGCTGAGACTGGATTATCAGGGCGGACGGCAGGTGGCGGTTCTGGGCGGCGGCACGATCGGCATGTTTACCATGCAGTGGGCGAAGATTTTCGGGGCCGCCGGCGTGACGGTGTTCGATGTACTCCCGGAGAGACTGGAACTGGCCCGGAGGCTGGGGGCCGACCATGTGATCAATACGCGCGATCCGGATTTTATGAAGCAGGCCATGGAACTGACGGGGGGACGGGGGTTCGATTATGTCTACGAAACGGCCGGGAATACCGAGACCATGAAAATGGCGTTCGGGCTGGCGGCCAACAAGGCGGGTATCTGCATGATCGGCACGCCGACGAAGGAACTGTCCTTCAGTGTGGCCGAGTGGGAGAATATGAACCGGAAGGAATTTACGCTGACGGGGTCCTGGATGTCTTACAGCGCCCCCTTCCCCGGCAGGGAATGGGAACTGGTCGCGCATTATTTCCATACGGGGCAGCTGAAATTTGACGAAGCCCTGATCTACCGGAAAGTGCCCCTCAAAGATATCGCCGAAGCCTTCTCCTGGTACAAAACGCCGGGACTGGTAAAGGGCAAGATTCTCGTGGACAGCCGTCAGGAAACGCCCGAATGAACGTGGGGATAAAGACGTTTTGCGGAAAATGACAGGAGGAAGCCCGGATGATTGTGACGGTGACGCTGAACGCTTCGATTGATAAGGCTTATCAGATCGCGGGGCAGGTGGAACCCGGCACGGTCACGCGTGTCCAATCCGTGAGAAATACGGCCGGCGGCAAGGGACTGAATGTGGCCCGCGTGGCGAAACTCTGCGGAGAGCGTGTGGCGGCCTCCGGTCTGGCGGGCGGCCATACGGGGGCGCTTCTGGAAGAACTGGCGGCCCGTGACGGACTGGAATGCCGTTTCGTCCGTGTGAGCGGGGAAACGCGCTGCTGCATCAATGTTCTGGACGAGTTCCATAATTCTACCGAATTTCTGGAGCCGGGCGCCCCGGTAAGCGGGGAGGAACTGGCGCGGTTCCTGGAGCAATTTGATACGATCTGCGGCGACGCGCAGGCGGTCACGCTGTCGGGCAGTGTGCCGAAGGGAGTTCCGGCGGATATCTACCGGCGCCTGACGAAGAAGGCGAAACGGGCGGGCCGGACGGTGATCCTGGATACAAGCGGAGAACTGCTGAAGGAAGGGATCCGGGCGTGCCCGGATATGATAAAGCCCAATCGGGAGGAATTGTCCACGCTTCTGGGCCGCCCGGTGACGGATATTTTGCAGGCGGCGGAGGCGGCGGAACTGCTCCGCCGGCAGGGAATCGGCCGGGTCGCCGTGTCCCTGGGCGGCGAGGGAGCGCTGCTGGCCGCGGAGGAGGGCGTTTTCCTGGGACGTCCGCCCGCGCTTGCGGCGGTCAATGCCGTTGGCTGCGGCGATTCGATGGTGGCCGCTTTCGCGGTGGCCTGCCGGAGAGGGTACGGCGCGGAAGAAAGTCTGCGGTTCGCGGTGGCCGTATCGGCCGCCAGTGCGGCGGATCCCCGGACCGGATATTTTGCGCGGGAGGAGTTTGAACGGATCTTTCCGCGGGTGAGCGTAGAAAAGCTGGAATGAGTGCCGCGGGCCGGGAAACGCCGGTTGTGCCCGCGGCGGTTCTGTCACGTCTGGCGCAAATACGCATGTCCCGTGACGGAGCCGGTACCGGATGTACGGCCAGGCCGGCGGAGGTGCCGTGCGGGCATAAAGGGGACGCGGCCAAGCCGGCGGAGGTGCCGGGCCGCGGTATAGGTATAAGGGGAACACGGCAATGCCGGCGGTTCGCGCGCCGGAGAACCGGAACATGAAGGAGGGTGTGAAATGCCGTTAACAACAACGAAGCAGATGCTTTTGGACGCGCAGGCGGGACACTATGCCGTCGGGGCGTTTAATGTGGAGAATATGGAAATGGTCATGGCGGTGGTGGAGGCGGCAGAGGAACTGCGCGCGCCGGTTATTGTCCAGACCACGCCCGGCACGGTCAAATACGCCGGTCTGGACTACTATCTGGCGAATGTGGCCGCGGCGGCCGGCCGGGCTTCGGTGCCGGTGGCCATGCATCTGGACCACGGTTCCGGCTTCGCGCTGGCCATGCAGGCGCTGCGGTGCGGATACACGTCCATCATGATTGACGGATCCCGCGAGGTATTTGAAGAGAATATCGCGGTCACGAAGGCGGTGGCGGACGCCTGCCATCCTTCCGGCATCCCGGTGGAAGCGGAGCTGGGCAAGGTGGGAGGCAAGGAAGATGATCTGGACGGCGGCAGCGGAAACGGATACACGGACCCGGACGAGGCCCGTATTTTCGCGGAGCGTACCGGGGTGGATTCGCTGGCGGTGGCCATCGGTACGGCCCACGGCGTCTATAAGGGAGAGCCGAGGCTGGACATGGACCGTCTGTCGGAGATCCGCCGGGCCGTAACGGTCCCGCTGGTGCTCCACGGCGCTTCCGGCGTGCCGGATGAGGCGGTGAGGGAAACCATTGGCAGGGGGATCTGCAAGGTGAATTACGCCACGGAACTGCGGATTGCTTACAGCCGCGGCGTTAAGGAAGTAATTGAGCGGGATCCCGATGTCTTTGACCCGAAGAAATACGGAGCCGTGGGGCGGGAATACGTAAAGGCTTTCGTAAAAGACCGCATGAGGAACTGCGGCTGCGCCGGAAAGGCGTGACGGCGGCGCGGAAGGACGCCCAAACGTCATGGAACCATACTTAATGGGGATTGATATCGGTACCAGCGCCTGCAAGACGGCGGTTTTTCATACGGACGGCCGTGCGGCGGCCGCGTCCGTCCGCGGCTATCCCGTTTATTATCCGGAGAGCGGCTGGGCGGAGCAGGATCCGGAGGACTGGTGGCGGGCGGTGTGCCTGGCGGTGCGGGAAACACTGGAAAAGGGAAATATTTCTCCGGAATCCGTCTGTGGAATCGGGGTAGACGGCCAGAGTTGGTCGGCGGTTCTGGTGGACCGGGACGGGCAGGTGCCGGTGAACACCCCCATCTGGATGGACACCCGGGCACTGGACATTTGCCGCGAGACAGCGGCGGCCGTCGGGGAAGAGGAGATTTTTCGCCTCTGCGGCAATCCGTTCCAGCCCATGTACACGACGCCGAAGATCCTCTGGTACCGGCGGATCATGCCGGATGTCTTTCGGCGGGCGGTAAAGGTACTGCAGTCCAACAGTTTTATCGTATATCGCCTGACCGGGGCGCTGACACAGGATCTGTCCCAGGGGTACGGGCTCCATTGCTTCGATATGAAAAAAGGAAGCTGGGACGCCGGCATGTGCGAAAGGCTGGGCATTCCTTTGGGGCTTCTGCCGGATATTTTTCCTTCTCACCGGATCGTGGGGCGTGTGACGGCAGCCGCGGCGGCGCAGTGCGGTCTCGCGGAGGGGACCCCGGTAGCGGCCGGCGGGCTGGATGCCGCCTGCGCGGCTCTGGGAGCGGGCGTTCTGCATAACGGGGAGACGCAGGAACAAGGGGGTCAGGCGGGCGGCATGAGCATCTGTATGGATACCTGCCGTTCGGATCCCAGGCTCATTCTGGGCTTCCATGTGGTTCCCGGCCGCTGGCTCCTGCAGGGCGGCACCACCGGCGGGGGCGGCGTCATGCGCTGGCTGGCGCGGGAACTTGGGGGAGCGGAGCAGGCAGACGGGAAACGCGGCGGGCAGCAGGTGCTGGAACTTTTCAATGAGCAGGCGGCCGCGGTGCCGCCGGGCAGCGACGGCCTTATTTTCCTGCCCTACATGGCGGGAGAGCGTTCCCCGATCTGGGATCCGGCGGCAAAGGGTGTTTATTACGGTCTGGATTTCGGCAAAACGAGGGGCCATTTGATCCGGGCGGCCATGGAAGGGGTCGCGTATTCCCTGCGGCACAATCTGGATGTGGCGGAGGAAGCGGGAGCCGAAGTCCGTGTGCTCCGCTCCGTGGGCGGATCGGCCAATTCCCTGCTGTGGACCCAGATTAAGGCGGATATTACCGGCAGAACAATCCTCGTGCCCTCTTCGGATACCGCGGCCACTCTCGGCGCGGCCATGCTGGCCGGCGTGGGAACGGGCGTCTACCGGGACTTCGGGGAAGCCGTGAAGCGGACCGTCGCGAACCGGCGCGTCCATACGCCGAACGAGGCGAACCGGCCGGTTTATGAGGCCGGTTACGGGGTCTACCGGCGGCTTTATGAGGAGTTGAAGGAACTGATGCGGGAGACGGCGTAAAACAGCGAAATAAGGAAAGGAAGGTACGATTTGTGGAAAAAAAGGTTCGTTATGGCATTATCGGTACGGGCGCCCAGGGAGGCACGTATGCCGGATTTCTGACCGGGACCGCAGAAGGCGCGCCGGAGATGAAACGCAGTACGCTGGGGGCGCTTTGTGATATCGATCCGGAAAAGGAGGCGATGTGCAGGGAACGCTATCCCCGGATCCCGTTCTATAAAGACTGGAAGGATCTGGTCCGTTCCGGCGACGTGGACGCCGTTATCACCACGGTGCCCCATTACCTTCACCCGGAGATTGCGATCTACTGTCTGGAGCACGGCATGAATGTGCTGGTGGAAAAACCGGCGGGCGTTTACGCCAAGGCGGTCCGCCTGATGAACGAATGCGCCGCCGCCCATCCGGACGTATCGTTCGGCATCATGTTCAACCAGAGGACCAATCCGCTGTACCGGAAAATCCGCGAGATCGTCGCTTCCGGCGAAATGGGCCGGATGCGCCGCACCGTCTGGATCATCAATTCCTGGTGGCGCCCCGACAGCTATTACCGGCAGAGCGCGTGGCGCGCCACATGGGGCGGCGAAGGCGGCGGCGTACTGGTGAACCAGGCGCCCCATCAGCTCGATCTGTGGCAGTGGATCTGCGGCGTTCCTTCCAAAGTCTATGCCAAATGCCTCTACGGCTGCCACCGGGATATCGTTGTGGAGAATGACGTGACGGCTATTACCGAGTACCCGGACGGCGCGACCGGCGCGTTTATCACCTGCACCCACGACCCGCTGGGCACCGACCGTCTGGAAATCGACATGGATAAGGGCAAGATCGTGGTAGAGGGAAGCGCCAGGGCCAGGGTGACGCGTCTCGCCAGATCGGAAGACGAAATGAACGCTTCCATGACCGTGCAGGAGGTATCCCGGATGACAAAAGGCAACGCGGCCGGCGCGAAGAAGCTGTTCACGGAAGAGACGATTGAGAGCGATGGCGTCTGGGGTCAGCAGCACATTACGGTCATGGAGAATTTCTCCGGACATATTCTCGATGGCGAGCCGCTCCTGGCTCCCGGCTCCGACGGGATCAACGGCGTGAACCTTGCCAATGCCATTCTTCTGTCTTCCTGGCTGGGCAAAGAAGTGGAGAATCCCGTGGATGAAGAACTATATCTGGCGGAACTGAACAGGAAAATTGCGGAAGAAGGCAAGTTTCCCACACGATAAGGAGGATTTAAAGATGAAACGAGCGGTTGTAATCGGGTTGGGCGATATTTCCGCCACCCATATCGCGGCTATTTCGGACAATCCGGAGATTACTCTGGCGGCTGTCTGTGACATTGACGAAACGAAACGGGCGGCGGCTCCGGACGGCGTGCCGTTCTATACGGACTATCGGGAAATGCTTCGCAAAGAACAGCCGGATGTGGCCCATATCTGTCTTCCGCATTATCTTCATGTGCCGGTTTCCGAAGCCGCGGCCCGCATGGGTGTCCATGTATTCTGTGAAAAGCCCATGGCGATGAATACGGAAGAGGCCAGGCAGTTCGTGGAATTTGAAGAGCGGAACCCCGGAATTCACATAGGCATCTGCCTGCAGAACCGCCGGAACCGTACGGTTGAAGTATTGAAGGAAATGATCGACGGCGGCGAGTACGGCCGGATCACCGGCGCGAGGGGCCTGGTGCCCTGGTGCCGCCCGGCGGAATATTACGAAAAGAAACCCTGGCGGGGCCGCTGGGACACCGCCGGCGGCGGCTGCATGATCAATCAGTCCGTTCACACTCTGGATCTCCTTTATTTCCTGGGCGGTCCCGTCCGCTCGGTAAAGGCGTCGGTCAGCAAACTGCTCGATTATGACATCGAAGTGGAGGATACGGTTACGGCCCGTCTCGATTACGCCTGCGGCGCGCGCGGCCTCTTCATGGCCACCAACGCCAATTACAAAAACGAGAGCATCCAGGTGCGGATCCGGTTGGAAAAAACGGAATTTCTGATCATGGACGGCATTCTCTTTCAGATCGCGCCGGACGGCAGCA
>CAZPGD010000087.1:0-6610 GCA_964585865.1 uncultured Hungatella sp.
ACTTGTCGCCCCGGCACCTTTCTCAGGCTCCGCCGTTACAGACACCCGCCCCCGGCATCCGCCGTCACGGGCGTTCGATCCAGCTTCGGAACATCTCGCCGGTCTCGCGGATGGCCCGCAGCAGAATGGGAACCGCCTCTTCATCCACGCCTCTGGCGGACGTTACCTGCCGGAATGTTTCGAAATTCAGCGTTCCTTCGTACCCGATGTCGCGCAGCGCCCCGATCACGTCTTTCCAGATAATATTTCCCGTATAGGGCATCAGGTGCTCGTCGTCGGTTCCCCGGTTGTCGTGAAGGTGCACGATCTTGATCCGTTTGCCCAGCTTGCGGATAAAAACGCCCTGGTTCTTTCCCAGAATGTTTAGGTGCCCTGTATCCAGACAGAAACCGAAACATTCCCTTCCCGCTTTCTCGTTCAGATGGTCCACGTACCAGATGGCTTCTTCCGGCACGGAGCAGATGCCTTCCATGACATTGCCCTGGTAATGGGTGAAAAGATTCTCCAGACAGACCACGACATTCGTTTCCAGCAGAACCGGGATCAGACTTTCGTACAGGTGCAGGTTCATCTCGCGGATCGTCTCCGCCGTCTGGGTCTCGTCATTCACCCGCAGGGAGATCCCGTGAATGACCAGATAGCGCACCCCGATGCTGTCGCAGAAACGGATACACTGCTTATATACGCCGATCGCGTAATCGTTAAATTCCGGAAAATTCTTCACGTACGACGGGAACGGCGCGTGCGCCTGAAATATTTCCAGCCCGTTCTTGCGGATAACAGCCAGTTCCGCCGCGTAATGGTTCTGAATCTCTTCCAGGGAATCCTCAAAAATACAATGATCCAGCTGTTTCTTCTGCAGCTTCTCGCTGTCCCACGCACGATCCATATTCCAGTCCAGCGCCTTAAAACCCGCTTCCCGGATCAGCCTGTACCCCGTCTCCTTATCCTTGTATCTCGAGATGATTCCGCCGCTTTGCACACTGATCAGCATCTTCTCTTTTCCTCCTTCCGCGGCTTTTGCCGCGCCTCGTATTTGCTACTGCTTTATTTTGGTTTCTCTCGTGACCCTGGTCCGGATCTCCTCCTGCAGGGCCGCGATGAACTCCGCCGTATCCTTCTGTCCCTCGTCCCCCTCAAAACGGCTCCGGACGGAGATCACGCCGTTCTCCGCTTCCTTCTGTCCGACAATGATCATATAGGGGATTTTCTGCATCTGCGCTTCTCGGATCTTATACCCGATCTTTTCGGAACGGTTATCCGCCTCGGCGCGGATACCCGCGTCCGTGAATTGTTCCGTCACTTTTGCCGCGTATTCCTCGAATTTTTCGGAAATCGGCAGAACCTTCACCTGCACCGGCGCCAGCCAGGTGGGGAAAGCGCCCGCGTAGTGCTCGATCAAAATGCCGATGAACCGCTCAATAGAGCCGAACGCCACCCTGTGGATCATGATGGGACGGTGCTTCTGGCCGTCCGCCCCCTGGTACTCCAGTTCGAACCTCTGCGGCAGCTGGAAATCCAGCTGAATCGTGCCGCACTGCCATGTCCTTCCGATAGCGTCCACCAGATGGAAATCGATCTTCGGCCCGTAGAACGCCCCGTCGCCTTCATTTACCACATAATCCAGACCCAGTTCTTCCAGAGCGCTTCGCAGGCCATCCGTCGCCGTCTCCCAGTCCTCGTCGCTTCCCATGCTGTCCTCCGGTCTGGTGGACAGCTCCACGTGGTACTTGAACCCGAACTGGGAATAGATGCCGTCGATCAGACGGGCCACGCCCATGATTTCCCCCTTGATCTGCTCCGGCGTCATAAAGATATGGGCGTCGTCCTGGGTAAAACAGCGCACGCGCATGAGCCCGTGCAGCTGACCGGATTTCTCATGGCGGTGGACCAGACCCAGTTCGCCCATGCGCAGCGGCAGATCGCGGTAGGAACGGGGCTCCGACGCGTAAACCAGTACGCCGCCCGGGCAGTTCATCGGTTTGATGGCGTAATCCTGGCCGTCGATCACGGTGGTGTACATATTGTTCTTATAATGATCCCAATGGCCGGATGTTTCCCACAGACTGCGGTTTAAGATAATCGGCGTAGAGATTTCCACGTATCCGGCCTTTCTGTGGATCTCTCTCCAATATTCCAGAAGCGTATTCTTAAGCACCATGCCCTTCGGCAGGAAGAATGGGAAGCCCGGCCCCGCGTCGTGCATCATGAAAAGACCCAGTTCCCGTCCCAGCTTCCGGTGATCGCGCTTTTTCGCCTCTTCCATCATGGCGATGTAGGCGTCCAGTTCTTCCCTGCTCCCGAAAGCCGTGGCGTAAATCCGGGTCAGCATCTTGTTCTTCTCGTCGCCGCGCCAGTAGGCCCCGGCGATGCCGGTCAGCCTGTACGCCTTGCCGATGTCCTTCGTATTCATCAGATGAGGGCCGGCGCACAGATCCGTAAATTCGCCCTGCTCGTAGAAACTGATCTCCTCGCCCTCTGGCAGATCCTCGATCAGTTCAACCTTGTAGGGCTCCTCCTTTCCCTTCATAAAGGCGATGGCCTCCGCGCGCGGCAGGGTGAAGCGCCGGATCGGAAGTGCCTCCTTCACGATTTTCTTCATCTCCGCCTCGATCTTTTCCAGATCATCCGCGGTAATCGGTTCCTCAAAGTCGATATCATAATAGAACCCGTCGGCAATGGACGGCCCGATTGCCAGTTTCGCGCCCGGATACAGCCGTTTGACGGCCTGGGCCATCACGTGGCTGGCCGTGTGCCGCAGCGCCGAGAGTCCCTTCTCATCCTTTGCCGTGAGGATCCGCAGGCTGCAGTCATGATCCACGACGGTCCGCAGATCCGTTTCTTTCCCGTCCACTTCGCCCAGGCAGGCCGCCCGTGCCAGTCCCGCGCCGATATCCGCCGCGATATCGATCACCGGCAGCGGCTGCGCGTATTCTTTTACGCTGCCGTCTTGTAACGTTACTTTCATGTCGACGTTCTCCTTTTCCTATAATGTTTGGGGGCAAATGGGGGCAAATGATACCGCACGGATTGTTCCGTGCCTCGCACTCCCGCAATCCTGCCCGTCATTCGGAATCCGCGGGGCGCCGGACCGGACGCGGCGCCCGGCTGGAAAATGCGCCTCCCGCTCGGTAAAAACCTTTCCCGTATCAGGAATATGCAAAATTATAGCACCGGTTCCCGATTTGTTCAAGAAAAATGTTCCGACCGGTCCCGGCCCGCCGCGCTTCCCGCCACGGCTCCGCTCGACCAGGCCCACTGCAGATTGTAGCCGCCGCAGATCCCGTCCACGTCCAGAATCTCCCCGGCAAAATATAATCCGGGCGTCCGGCGCGATTCCAGCGTTTCCGGGTTCACTTCCCGGGTATCCACCCCGCCGCAGCACACTTGTGCCCGGTCGAACGGATTCGTCCCGGTAACGCGTGTCTCAAACGCTTTCAGCTGTTTCAGAAACGCCCGCCAGGACCGCTCCGGCACGTCGCCCGCCTTCCTTTCCGGCGGGATCCCCGCCCGTTTCAGAAGCACCGCGCAGAGTTTCCCGTTTAAAAGGCCGTTCGTCCACCGGGCGCAGACCGTATCCGACATCGCGCGCAGACGGCTTCGCAGCATTTCTTCCGTTTCTTCCAGGGAAAGATCCGGCAGGAAATCGATCTCCGCCCTGACCCGCAGCCCTTCCCGCAGGGCGACGGACGCATAGCGGCTGACCTGGAACACCGGGATCCCGGAGATCCCGTATTCCGTCAACTGCAGTTCCCCGCGATCCTCCGCGAGAAGAACGTCCTTTCCTTTCTCCGCAACGCCCTTTCCTTTCTCCGCGAAAAGCCGTACCCGCGCGTCGGTGCGAATACCGCCCAGCTGTTTATAGTCCTTTTCCGCGCAGCGCAGCTGTACCAGCGCCGGAAGAGGGGGGATCACGTAATGGCCGAAGGCTCTGACCAGTTCATAGCCGCTGCCGTCGGAACCCGTCTTCGGCGCGGCCTTCGAACCGGCCGCCAGCACGAGCGCATCCGCCCGGAAAATCCCCTGGCCGGCAGAGATTACGAATTCCCCGCCCTGTTTTTCCGCCTTTTCCGCGTGGCAGTTTAAGCGGACGCGGACTTCTCTCCGCTCCAGTTCCGTAAAGAGAGCGCCGAGAATGGAGGACGCCTGATCGGAATTGGGGTACAGGTACCCGTTCCGATCCTTTATCAGGATCCCCAGCCCCTCGAAAAAGCGCTCGGTCTCCGGCTCCGGGAAACGGCTGATCACCTTCCACGGGAAATCCTTCTGACCGCACCGGTAATACTCCGGCCGCTGGTCGCGGTTGCTGAAATTGCACCGCCCGTTCCCCGTGGCAAGGATTTTCCTGCCCGCCCGGTCCATATGTTCCAGAACCGTCACGGAAGCGCCCGCTTTCGCGGCGTGTATCGCCGCCGTCATTCCGGAGGCCCCCGCGCCAATCACGATCACCCGACGTTTTCCCGCCATGTTCCCTGTCATCGTTCCTCTTTTCGTCCGTAAAGATTCGTACCGCCCGGCGCCTCAAACCAACCGGAGCGCTCTCGCGACCCGCAGCAGCTTCGTCCCGCCCGGCATCTGCCGCAGTTCCTGCGCGTTCAGTCCTCTCAGTTTCAGAAGCAGCACAAAATAGATCACGACCGCCGCCAGAACCGCCGCCAGAAGGCTGAGCAGATTTCCGGCCGCCTTCCGGCAGAGACCATAAATCCCGTAAGCGGCCGCGCCCATGACGCCGGACGCAAAAAGCGGCACCAGAAACATCTTCACCGGTTCCTGGCGGTAGCCGGCGTACCGGACGATGGAAATTCCGTTCAAAACGCAGACCAGAAGCGCGAAGAGGATATTGGCGTACAGCACGCCGCTGATCCCGAGCCGGAACACGCGCAGCATGATATAGAGAGCCACCGCGTGGATTACCATGGCAATGCCCGCGTTGAGGATCGGGGAGCGGAGCCGATTGATCCCTTGCAGCACCCCGTTCGTTACGGTGGACAGGGAAAATACCACCACGGCCGAGGAACCGTATTGAAGCATTCGGATCAGCATGGTATTGTCAAGACCCGGGAACAAAAGCTCGCTGATCGGGGCCGCCAGCACGGCCATTCCCACCGAAGCCGGAATCGCGATGATCATGGAGAACCGAAGCGCCAGGGAGATCCGCGTCCGCGTCTGCCTGCGGCTGTGGGCCGCCACCGCCATGGAAAGCGACGGAATCAGAGAGGAGGTGAGGGAATTCGCGATCGCTACGGGGATATTGAACAATAAATGGTAGCGGCCGGAATAGATTCCCCACTGGTTGGCGATCTCCGCCTGCTCCCCCAGACGGGACATAACCTGGCCGAACAGCACATTGTCGATCACGGTGCTGCTGTTGTAGATCGTACTGCTGATGAGGATCGGCAGGATCGTCATTGCCATCACACGCGAAATGCTCCCGTAGCTTTCCGCCGCGCCGTTCCGGTCGCGCCGCAGCCGCTGACGGATCACCGGTCCCTGATGGAGCATCAGGAGCAGGAGACAAAAAAGCGCCGTCAGCGCGCCCGCGCCGGTTCCGAGAGTGGCGCCCACCGCGCCGAAAGCGTAGGAATATTCCGTGGAATTATATACAAGATTGGATTTTAAGCCCATGCCGAACAGCGTGCCGGCCGCCAGAAGGCTGATCACCGCGTTGACGATCTGCTCCGCAATCTGGGACAGCGCCGTGGGCACCATGGTGGAATGTCCCTGGAAGAACCCGCGGAACACCCCCAGATAAGCCATGATCCAGATGGTCGGCGCCAGCGTTTTCAGCGCGTAGGAGCAGAACGGCATCTTCAGAACCGTATCCGCGAAAAAATCCGCCCCGAACCACATGATGCAGAAACACAGCCCGCCCGCCGCCGTGGCGTAAAACAGGGACGCCTTTAAAACGCGGATGGCATTGCGGTATTCCCGCACGGCGATGCGGCTGGCCACCATTTTGGACACCGCGGTCGGAAGGCTGTACGAGGACATGATAAGCAGTATGGAGTAAATGTTGTACGCCGCGCCGTAATAGCCGTTGCCCTCGTCGCCGATCATGCCGGCCAGCGGTATGCGGTACAGCATCCCGATCAGGCGGACAAGGAGCCCGGCTACGGCCAGAATACTGCCCTGCACCAGAAAATCGGACCCGGCGCTCTGCTCCGGCCCCGGCTGCCTCCGCGTTTTAGGCTGCATTCCGACATTCGGCTGTCTCCGTGCTTCCGGCCGCACGCCGCCGTTTCCGCCGTTCTGCCTGGCGGCCTCATCGTACCGCCCTACAGTCTTGTCATTCCGTTCGGCCGCCTCACCGTACCGCCCGGCGGTCTCACCGTTCCGTTTGTCGGCCTCACTGTACCGCCCGGCGGCCTCGCCGTACCGCCTGGCGGTCTCACCGTTCCGTTTGGCGGCCTCTCTATACCGCTCGTCGGCCTCACCGTACCGCCCGACGGCCTCCCCGTACCGCCCGGTGGTCTCGTCATTCCGTTCGGCTGCCTCACCGTACCATCCGTCGGTCTCCCCGTACCGCCCGGCGGTTTCCCTGTTCCGTTCGGCCGCCTCTCTGGCCCGCCTGCTTCCGTTTTTCGCTCTGCTTTGTCCTCTACTCGTTCTT
>CAZPGD010000088.1:0-5122 GCA_964585865.1 uncultured Hungatella sp.
AGCTCGTCGGGCTCATAACCCGAAGGTCGCAAGTTCAAATCTTGCCCCCGCAATCTTGCGTGTCCCATCCATGGGACGCGCAGCATATGCCTTGGTAGCTCAGTTGGTAGAGCAGAGGACTGAAAATCCTCGTGTCACTGGTTCGATTCCGGTCCAAGGCATATCTTTTATCAGCCATGGAAGGGGCGTGTAGCTCAGGTGGCAGAGCACTTGACTTTTAATCAAGTTGTCCGGGGTTCGAATCCCCGCACGCTCAGGGCAGTATGAACCGCGGGGATTCGCGCAGCAGCGACATTCCCCGCGGTTTATTTTTTTTGGTAATAATTTCTTTTCTGTAATAATTTCCTTTCGGCAATTATTTCCTCTCCGCCGACGGGAATGTCTGCTCGCTTTTTTGAAGCTCATAGAGTTTTTTATAGATTCCGCCTTTTTCCAGCAGTTCCTGATGGGTTCCGCTCTCGCGGATACGGCCGTGATGCAGAACGATGATATTATCGGCGTGCTGGATCGTGGACAGGCGGTGCGCCACCATGATCGTAGTCCGGCCCTTCATGAGTTTTTCCAGGGCGTCCTGGATCCATTGTTCGGTTTCGGTGTCGATATTGGCCGTCGCCTCGTCCAGAATCAGAATCGTCGGATCGAAGGCCAGCGTGCGTGCAAAGGACAGAAGCTGCCTCTGTCCGGCCGAGAAGGTGGAGCCGCGTTCCGATACGTGTTCGTCATAGGCGTGCGGCAGGCGTTCGATGAAGCGGCTGGCGTTGACTTCCCGCGCGGCTTCGCGAACCGCCTTGTTGGAAATTTCCTCGTTCCGCAGGCGGATATTGCTCTTGACGTCGCCGGTGAAAAGAAAGACGTCCTGCTGCACCTGCCCGATGGCGCCGCGGATCTGTTCTCTGCTCATATCGCGGATATTGATTCCGTCGATCAGGATCTCGCCTTTCTGGATATCGTAGTATCTTCCGATCAGGTTCAGTATCGAGGATTTTCCGGCGCCCGTCGCGCCTACAAAGGCCACTTTCTGTCCCGGTTCAATGGTAAAGCTGATGTCTTTTAAAACGTAATCCTTTTCGTTATAGGCGAACCAGACGTGTTTAAATTCGATGCGTCCCCGTATTGTTTCCGGTTTTACCGGTTGGGGCGGATCTTCAATCAGCGGTTTTTCGTCCAGCAGGGTGAAAATCTTTTCCGCCGAAGCGACGGCGGACTGCAAGGTGGCCAGCTGATCCGTCAGATCCTGGATGGGCTCGAAAAAGTTCTGGATGTACTGGACGAAGATGTACAGGGTTCCCAGCGTGATGGTCCCGGTAAAGACGTTGTAGCTGCCGTAGGCGATCACGATGACCAGCGCGATGACCGAGGCCATGTAAATGACCGGCCGGAAAACGGCGTTGGCCAGAATTTCCCTCTGATTCATTTGGTAGAGTTCATCGCTTTTTTCGCGGAATTCCCGGTGCTTTTCCTGTTCCCGGCCGAAGATCTGGATGATCTTCATGCCGGAGATATTTTCGGACAGGAACGTGTTCAGGGCCGTGATGCGGGTCCGGGTGGCCTGATAGATCCGGTGGACGATACTGCGGAAAATAACGGTCAGTCCGGTCACGATTGGCACCATGATAAAAGCGGACAGCGCCATGCGCCGGTTAAGCAGGAGCATGACCACGGCCAGACCGATGATTTTGACGGTATTTTTAATCAGTTTCACCAGGATGTTGGAATACAGATCGTTGAGCGTTTCCACATCGTTGGTAATGCGGGTAACGATTTTTCCGACGGGAGTCAGGTCGAAAAACCGCATGGACAGGCTTTCCACATGTTCAAAAAGCTGGTTCCGCATCTCATAGATGATCTTCTGCCCGGTAGTCTGCATCATCAGGAACTGGACGCGGCTGCACACGAACATCACAATCATGACCAGAAGATATTTGGCGGCGGCGATGAGTACGCCCGTAAACCGCTGCCGTACCAGTTCCCCGGCGGCATAATTGCCGGTAATGAACTCGTCGATGGCGTTTCCGATCAGGATCGGTTTATACAGTTCCAGCGCCGTAATGAGCAGCACCAGAACCAGACAGGCCGCGGCCGTCCCCGCGTATGGCACGATATAGGACAGCATTCGCAGCAGGGCGTTTCCTTCAAAATGAACGTCGGAGGGGTTGTTTTTTCGGGAAGCCGGACCGCGTGAAAACAGACTCATTCCTGCATTCCCCCTTCCTCGTGAAGCTGCTTTTCCAGCTGCTGCTTGTCATAGATGCTCTTGTAAATGCCGTTTTGTTCCATCAGCTGCTTATGGGTCCCGTACTCGGCCGCCCGGCCCTCGTCCAGTACCAGGATATGGTCGGCGTTCTGGATCGTGGAGATCCGGTGGGCGATGATCAGCGTCGTTTTACCGGCCCGGTTCCGGCGGAGATTCTCCAGGATCCGTTCTTCCGTGTCCGTATCCACCGCCGAGAGGGCGTCGTCCAGGATCAGGATGGGGGAGTCCTTTAACAGGGCTCTGGCAATCGAGGTTCGCTGCTTCTGCCCGCCGGAAATCGTCATGCCCCGTTCTCCGACAAGCGTCCGGTACTGATCCGGAAAATCCATGATATTGTCGTGGATGCAGGCGTCTTTCGCGGCGTTTTCGACGGCGGCGTGATCGATATGTTCGATGCCGAAAGCGATATTCCGTTCGATGGTGTCGGAAAAGAGAAAATTATCCTGGGGAACGTAGGCGATCTGTTCGCGCAGAACGGCCAGCGGGATCTCGCAGAGCGGGTGCCCGTCGATACGGATCATGTCTGGTTCCGTGTCATAGAGGCGCAGCAGGAGATTCGCTAAGGTGGATTTGCCGCTGCCGGTGCGGCCGATGATGGCCAGCGTTTCCCCTTTTTCCACATGGAGACGGATGTGTTGCAATACGACGGTGTCCTTCTGATCCGGATAGGCAAACGTCAGGTCCTCCAGATCGATGCTCCCGCTCAGGCTTTCGATGGAGCGATCCGTGTCGGGACCGTCGGTGATATCCGGCTTTTCATTGAAAATGACCAGAATACGCTTTAAGGATGCCAGACCCTGCGAAATGTAGGTGACGCAGTCCCCGGCGGCGAACATGGGCCAGATGAGCATGGAGATATACTGATTGAAGGCCACGAACTGCCCCAGGGAAATATCGCCCGTGATGGCCAGATAGCCGCCGTAGAGAAGGGTCAGCAGGCTGCTGGCGCCGATCACCAGTTCCAGCAGGGGGATAAACAGGGCCTGCAGGCGGATGACGCCCATATTTTTTTCCTGATTGCGGAGGTTGGTGCGGGCAAATGCCGCCAGTTCGCGCCGTTCCTGCACGAAAGCCTTGATTACGCGGATGCCGGACACGGCCTCCTGTACCTGGTCGGTGAGATCGGAAAACGCCTGCTGTTTCTCCAGAAATTTCCGGTTCATGATTTTGCCGTAATAGTAGTCCCCGAACATGATCAAAAACAGCGGGATCACCGCCACGAGCGTCAGTCTCGGGTTGACATAGAAGATCATCTGGGTCAGCACCAGAATCAGCATGACGGTGGCGTCGAAGACGGTTATGACGGTAAAACCGAGGAACATGCGCATGGTGTCCAGATCATTGGTAAAATGGGCCATCAGATCGCCGGTTTTGTGCGTGTTGAAGTAGCGCATGGACAGCGTTTCCAGCTTGCCGAACAGGTCGTTGCGCAATTCCCGCTCGATGCCGCGGGCGGGCAGCAGGATAAAGTACCGCCAGCAGAAGCGGCCGGCGGCGATCAAAACGCCAAACAGCAGGATCATGCCGATCAGGAAGAGGATTTGGTTCATGTCGATGGTATGGGTTTTCAGACCGTCCGTGATCCGGCCCGTGATCTGCGGGATAAATACACTCAGCAGATCTACGATCAGCAGCGCGATGATACCGATCGCATACTGAAGGCGGTAGCGTTTTATATAGCGACTGATAAATTTCAGTTCGGGCATAATGAATGGCAACCTCCTGTAACGATACGGGATCATCTTACCACTTTTTCCGTATTTTGGGAAGTACCGCGCGGCTTTTTCCCGCGGGCCGGCGGTTCCGGTCGTGCTTCCGATCCGCGGTTCCGGTACACGCTCCCGGTCTTCGGCCCCGGTGCGCGTTCCTGTCCTGCGGTTCCGGTACGCGCTCCGGCCGCCCGCTTTCGCCGCCCGGACCGGAACTTCCGGCGCAATAAAAGGAGAAACGATTGACTTTATTGCCAAAAAGCGGTAAAAGTAAAAGGAAATCTTAAATCAGGCGAAAAAGGGGACAACATGTATCAGATCAATTTTGACAGGCCGGAACATGTGCATTTCATCGGAATCGGCGGCATCAGCATGAGCGGACTGGCGGAAATTCTCATGGAAAGGGGATTTACGGTTTCCGGATCGGACGCGCATGAGTCCGAACTTACCGAGCGGCTGAGGCGAAAAGGCGCACGGGTGACGATCGGCCAGAAAGCGGAAAATATCACGAACGGAATCCGCGTGGTTGTCTACACGGCCGCCATTCATGCCGACAACCCGGAGTTTGCCGAGGCGGTCAGAAGGGGAGTTCCGCTGCTTAGCAGGGCGGAACTTTTGGGGCAGCTGATGCGGAATTACCGGTATGCCGTCGGCGTCGCGGGGACCCACGGAAAGACGACGACAACCTCGATGGTGACGGAGATCCTGATGGCGGCGGGAGCCGACCCGACGGTGACGGTAGGCGGTATTTTGGATTCGATCGGCGGGAACATCCGCGTAGGCGGTTCGGAAATATTCGTAACGGAAGCCTGTGAATATACCAACAGTTTCCTCTCCTTTTATCCGAATATGGAGATCATATTGAATATCGAGGAGGATCATCTGGACTTTTTTAAGGATATCGGGGATATCCGCGCCTCTTTCCGGAAGTTCGCGCAGCTTGTGCCGAAAGACGGTCTGGTGGTAATAAACGGCGATATTGACCGCGTGGAGGAGATTGTGGAGGGACTGCCGTGCCGGGTGGTGACGTTCGGCCGATCCGAAGACGCGCAGTACCGGGCGGAGAATATCGTATATGACGCGCTGGGAAGGGCCAGCTTCGACGCGGTATGGGACGCGGAGGCGGACGGGGACGAAACGGCCGGAAACGGCGGCGGGG
>CAZPGD010000088.1:5222-6600 GCA_964585865.1 uncultured Hungatella sp.
TGCGTGTGCCCGGCGAGCATAATGTTTATAACGCGCTGGCGGCCATTGCCCTGTGCAGGGCGATCCCGGTCGGTATGGACGCGATCGGCAGGGGCCTGTCCGGGTTTTCCGGCGCCAGGCGCCGGTTCGAGAAAAAGGGCGAGGTCCGCGGCGTCACGGTTATCGATGATTACGCGCACCACCCGCGGGAAATCGAGGCGACGCTGAAGGCGGCGAGGCAGTACCCGCACCGGAAGCTGTGGTGCGTGTTCCAGCCGCACACGTACTCCCGGACGAAAGCGTTTCTGGATCCGTTCGCCCGGGCCCTCGCGGCGGCGGACGCGGTGCTGCTGGCGGACATTTACGCGGCCAGGGAGACGGACACTCTGGGCGTCAGCGCAAAGGATATCGCGGACCGGGTGCGGGCCCTCGGGACGGAAGCCTACTATCTGGGGTCCTTCGATGAAATTGAAAAATTTATTTTAGAAAATTGTGTTCACGGTGATTTGTTGATAACTATGGGCGCCGGAGATATCGTAAAAGTGGGAGAAAACCTGCTGGGGATCTGAGTTATCCACATTATCCACATAGTTTTCAACAGAAGACTGCGGAAAACTATGTGGATTGTTTATTCCCCGTTCAAGCCTTTTAATGACCGCTGTATTCCCCTGATTGTGAGTAATTCAGCGGTTTTTTGCACGGTTTGTCCGGGCAGGAAAAGTTTCCGTCCACATTATCCACATTATCCACAGGCGCCTGTATGGGAAAAAAGCGCCTATTTCCTTTTAAACCGGGATGTGCTAGAATAAAACAAGAGTGAAAAGGCAGGGTGGGCGGAAGATATGATGAATTTACTGGACGTGAAAGCCACGATGGTGGCGGATGAATTTATCGACCGGTATATGCCGGAAGCGAACGGGGAGTATGTAAAGGTATATCTGTATATTCTGCGCCACCGGGAGCGTCCCGTGACGGTTGTCGGGATCGCGGATGCGCTGAACTGTACGGAGTCCGATATCAGGAGAGCCCTGGCTTACTGGGAGCGGGTTGGCGTATTGGGGAAGAACGGCGGCGCGGCTCAGGCGGAGAACCGGCAAAAGGGTGTGACGGAACGGAGCGCGGAAGCGAAAGGGACGGAGCGGCCGGCGGAAACGGTCGGGGAGCGGGAGACGGATTACGAAGCGGAGCGCCCGGAAGAAACGGCCGTGGAACGGGAAACGGAATACGGGCCGGAGCGCCCGGAAGAAACGGCCGTGGAACGGGAAACGGAATACGGGACGGAGCGCCCGGAAGAAACGGCCGTGGAACGGGAAACGGAATACGGGCCGGAACGCCCGGCGGAAGCGGTCGGGGAGCGGGAGACGGATTACGAAGCGGAGCGCCCGGAAGAAACGGCCGT
>CAZPGD010000089.1:0-1167 GCA_964585865.1 uncultured Hungatella sp.
TCCCTGCCGGGTCCGAACGACGATCCGGGAGAAAGCAGCCGCGCTTCCGTCTCCGGCGGCTCCTCCGTCGGCAACCGCAGAAGAGGCCGCGGCCGTTCCGCCCTCCCCCTTATCCTGCTCCTGCTGGCGCTGGCGGCGGGCGGCGGAGCCGGACTGGGAATGGGGTACTTTCTGTGGGGCCGGGAACCGTCCTACGAGATCAACCTGAAGGCCATCGAAATTCCCGACTGGATCGAACAGCGGCTGATCCGCAAGAATATTTTCTCCCGTCCCGATGTGTCCATGAGGCAGGTTAAAAACATCGTGATCCACTATGTCGGCAATCCGAATACGACCGCGGAGGCCAACCGCCTCTATTTCGACAACCTGGCCGACCAGGATCCCGAGCAAGCGGGCGTTTCCGCCAGCAGTCATTTCATCGTGGGGCTGGACGGAGAGATTCTTCAGTGCGTGCCGCTCAGTGAAATCACGTATGCCAACGCCCCGCGCAACTTCGACACCGTGACGATTGAAGTGTGCCATCCGGACGAAACGGGCAAGTTCAACGACGCCTCCTATGCCTCGCTGGTCCGGCTGACCGCCTGGCTCTGCCGGGAACTGGATCTGTCGTCCGGCGATGTGATCCGCCATTACGACGTCAGCGGTAAAGCGTGCCCCAAATATTTTGTGGATCACGAAGACGCCTGGAAACAGTTTAAAAAGGATGTGAAAAACGCCATAAAGGACCGGTAAAGGCGCGCCGCACGGAAAATCGTGCGGCGTGTTCCCTACTCCTTTTCATACAGAAATTCTTCCGGCAGCTTCACGTTGAAATCCGCCGCCAGATCGCGGAAATTCTGCGGCGTGATGGTCTGCAGCTTGTCCGGACGGATGGACAGCACCTTCACGAGTATTTCCGCCGATTTCTCAACCGTATGCATGAGACCGAAAGTCAGGTCAAAATCTTCTCCCGAACAGAACATGCCGTGGTGGGCCCAGATCGCCACGTCATATTTCTTCATCAGTTCGCTGGTCGCCACGGCAATATCGCGACCGCCCGGCACCATCCAGCCCACGACGCCCACGCCGTCCGGGAATACCACCGGGCACTCCGTGGCCATTTCCCAGAGTTCCCTGGTAAATACCTTATCTTCCAGCGGAAGCACGAATGTCAGGGCGATAATATTC
>CAZPGD010000089.1:1177-6595 GCA_964585865.1 uncultured Hungatella sp.
TCGCCGGATGCGCGTGGTACACGACGCGGTAGCGCCCGTTGGTCGCCAGCTTTTTCACTTCCAGGTTCATCAGATGGGACGGAAGTTCACTGGTGGGGCGCCCCCCGTTTACGAGACCCCAGCAGATGCGGAAATTCTCGCCCTTGCCGTCGACTTCAATGATACAGATATTGGCCGCCGGGTCCAGGATCACGTTGCGGAAATATTTTCCGCTTCCGGTTACGAGAAAATACTCCCCGGCCAGGTTCGGAACGGCGGTGCCGATGGGCTGCCACGGCCTGTCATACGCCAGTTCCTCTTTTACGCTTTCCACTTCCTCCGGTTTTATGCGGTAGCTTAAATTACCACCGTTCCGCTCGTGCCAGTTCTGCTTAAACCCGTCGTCACACAGTCTGATAAATCCCTGTACAAATGCAGCGTCTAAAACCTTCATGTTTGTTGCCTCTCTTCCGTTTACTGATATGGTGTCGGCCCGGCAGTTCACAGCCGTTCCCGCCATCCGCAACTGTCCCGACCGTCACGATCTCTCCCGCCGGCCGCAGCTGTCCCGGCCATCACGATCTCTCTCGGCCGTTCCCGGCCGCTCCCGCCGGCCGTCCCCGGCCGCTTCCGCTTAGTCCAGATGGAACACCGGCGTCAGATCGATGCTCACCGGGCTGTTGTCCCCGTTCGTCTCCATAATGTCCGCCATAAAATCCCACCATTTCCGGTTGATGGGCGTGTCCGCGGATTTCGCCCATAATTCCTCGTCCTCCACTTCCAGGTAGCCGTAGAGGACATTCGTATCCTTATCCAGATAAATGGAATAATTATGCCCGCCGTACTCATGAATCATGTCCCGCATCTCCGGCCACAGCGCGTTGTGCCGCTTCTCATACTCCTCCGCCATACCCGGATACAAAAACATCTTGAAACCTTTCCTGACCATCTTCGGTCCCTCCTCTCGCAGAATTATGTGTTATCCGCGCCCCGTTTCCTTATATTCCTTAATTTCAAAGGAAGAAAAAATCGCGCCGCGGGCCTCCGCCAGGCTGTTGTACTCTCCCGCCCGGATCATCTGGACGGCCAGATTGCCGATGGCCGTCGCCTCGGCAGGACCCGCGTAAACCGGACGCTTCGTATAGCGGGCGGTCAGCCGGTTCAGATAATCCGCGTTCGCGCCTCCGCCCACCACATGAACCGAGGCGTAATGCCTGCCGGTCACATTTTCCAGTTCCTCAACCGTCTCCCCGTAGCATTTCGCCAGGCTGTTGTAGATTACCGCCGCCAGTTCCCCCGGCGTCTCCGGCACCTGCTGCCCGGCCGCGCGGCAAAACGCCCGCACCGTTTCGATCATGCTCTCCGGAGCAAGGAAGCAATCGTCGTTGCAGTCCACCAGCGAAGCGATCGTTTCCTTTTCGGCCATTTCACACAGCTGCGCGAACGAATAGTCCTTCCCGGCCGCCGCCAGTTCCTTTTTCACCGACTGGATCATCCAGAGACCCATGATATTTTTCAAATAGCGGAACCGGTATTCATAGCCGCCTTCATTGGTGAAATTCCGCGCCATGCTGTCCGGGGAACAATCCGCTTCCATCCGCTCCGTCCCCATCAGGGACCAGGTTCCGGAACTGATGTAAAGCGTATCCGCCTCATTGGACGGAACCGCCACGACCGCGGAACCGGTATCGTGGGTGGCCGGGAGCACCACCTGACAGTCAAACCCGACCTCTTCCCGGATTTCCGGCCTCAGCCGCCCCACAACCGTCCCCGGCACGGACAGCGGTCCGAACCATTCCCGCGGATAGCCCAGCATATCAATCAGCTCATAATCCCATTCCTTCGTAACGGGACTGACCAGCTGGGTCGTCGTCGCGTTCGTGTATTCCTGTTTCTTCACCCCGGTCAGAAGGTAATGAAAATAATCCGGAATCATCAGCATGGTCCTCGCTTCGGTCAGATACTCCGGATGCTCTTTCTTCACCGCCATGAACTGGTAGATGGTATTAAACATCTGCTTCTGGATACCGGTGCGCCCGTAAAGATCCTCCGGCGAAATGATCCGGTACACCTCCTCGTCCATCCCCTTCGTCCTGCCGTCCCGGTACCCGACCGTATGGCCGACCACCCGCTCCTGTTCGTCCAAAAGCACATAGTCCACGGCCCAGGTGTCAATGCCCATGCTGACCGGAATTTTCCCCAGTTCCGCGCATTTTTTCATGCCCGCCTTAATATGGCGAAATAATTCCCCCACGTCCCAGCAAAGCTGCCCGTCCGCCGGCTCCATGCCGTTGGGAAAGCGGTAAACCTCTTCCAGCACGATGCGTCCGTCCCGCACGCTGCCCAGAATATGACGCCCGCTGGAAGCCCCGATGTCCACCGCCAAATAGTACCGCGCCATCCCGTACCCCTCCTTAATTGAAAATAATTACCGCAAATCTCTTACAAAGAAAAGGACGCGGTTCAAAAAATTTTACGTCCTTATTTGCACTTACGGATTCCTTATGCTATACTGGCCGTAACCCCACCGAAAGGAGATTCGCATGAATCAGCAGATTCTGGACCGCCTCAGCGTAATCACGGAAGAAGAACGGGAGATCCTCTCCGGCCGCGCCGGGATCGACCGTTCCCTTTATACGGAAGGGAACGACCCGCTGGTCATAGACAGCGGCAAAATGCTGGAGCACGGCAAGCTGATCCGCATCCGTCCCCACACCCGCTTCGTCCATTTTCCCAAGCACCGCCATAATTATGTGGAAGTCATCTATATGTGCCAGGGACAGACGACCCACATCGTCGACGGCGACCGCGTGCCGCTGCGGACCGGGGAACTGCTGTTTCTGAACCAGAACGCCATCCAGGAGATCCTTCCGGCAGGCAGGGAGGATATCGCGGTCAATTTCATCGTTCTTCCGCAATTTTTTGACACCGCGTTCCGTATGATGGGGGAAGAGGAAAATACCCTGCGCGACTTCCTCGTCAGCTGCCTGCGGCAGGACAACCGGTTCGGCAATTACCTGCATTTCCAGGTGTCCGATGTGCTTCCCGTCCAGAATCTGGTGGAAAATATGGTCTGGACCCTTTTAAACAACCAGCCCGGCAAGCGCAGCATCAATCAGATCACGATGGGATTATTGCTTCTGCATCTGATGCACCATACCGACCGCATCCGCTCCGGAGAGCAGTCCTTCGAACGGCAGCTGGCATTTCAAATACTGCGGTACATCGACGAGAATTACCGGAACGGGGAACTGACGGAACTGGCCGCCATGCTGGGATACGGCGTTCCCTGGCTCAGCCGGGCCGTCAAACGGCTGCTTGGCCGCACGTTCAAGGAGCTTCTGCAGATTAAACGGCTGAACCAGGCCGGCTTCCTGCTGCAGAGCACACGCCTGCCGGTCACGGATATCTGCGCGGCGGTGGGATATGACAATACGAGTTATTTTCATCGGATCTTCCGGGAATATTACCATATGTCCCCCAGAGAATACCGTCTGAACCAGCTGCCATGAACCGCCCCCGCGCAGAAAGCGCGCCGGTGCGCCGTTACGCCGCTCCCGTCAAATCTTTTCGAACCGTTCCACATCCGTCACAAAGATTGTCGCTCCCCCCAGTTCCACCGTCATGGGTGTCATGATGTACCCCGCGGATATGGAAGCGATATTGGGCGACGGGACATTGCAGTTAATCTTCTGCCGTCTCCCGCAGGTGCTCTGAATCAGCTGGATCGCCTCATCCACCCGGTTCTCTTCCGTACCGATCAGCAGCGTGGAATTGCCCTTCTTCAGGAATCCTCCCGTAGTGGCCAGCCTGGTAACACCGAACCCGTGTTCATTCAGCACATCTGTCACCCTTGTTCCGTCATCAGAACCTACGATCGCGAATATGATCTTCATTGTACACCCCCGCTTTCTTATCATGCTGGTCCCGCGCCGCGGGACATGGACAGTTCCTTCTTTTTTAGTCGTTTCATCGCGGATATCGCGGTACTGCTCTGATCCTATCCGGCCGCGGACACCTCGGGGCTTCCCTGTTCCCATCCTGCCGCGGACACCTCAGGGCCTCCCTGTTCCTATTTGGTTACAGACACCACGGTATTGCCCTCTTCCTATCCGGCCGCGGGCACCTCGGGGCTTCCCTGTTCCTATTTGGTTACGGACACCACGGTGCTGCCCTCTTCCTATCCGGCCGCGGACACCTCGGGGCCTCCCTGTTCCTATTTGGTTACAGACACCACGGTGCTGCCCTCTTCCTATCCGGCCGCGGACACCTCGGGGCTGCCCTGTTCCCATCCGGCCGCGGACACCTCGGGGCTTCCCTGTTTCCATCCGGCCGCGGGCACCTCGGGGCTTCCCTGTTCCTATTTGGTTACGGACACCACGGTGTTGCCCTGATACGTAACCTGCACCTGGTCCCCGGCCGCCAGGCTCGGAATCGAACTTCCCCAGACAAAACTGTAAGAAGAACCGTTTGCCGTCTGGATCGTCAACCCGGAAGGATCGATATTCGTCACAACGCCCGAGATCGTACCGGAACCGGACGTCCCCGCTCCATTCCCGCCGGAAGACGAACCGGTGCCGCCGGACGAAGACCCCTGCGACGAACCGCCGGGTGTCGTACCGCCCGCGGAAGGCCCTTGGGTGCCGCCGGGCGTCGTACCGGACGGCTGGGTCGACGTGGGACGATCCGAACCGGTGCCGCCGTTACCGCTCTGGCCGCCGGCCGGCGCGGTATCCGACAGGTAACTCTTGGAAACGAATCCCGTATGCCCCTTCCATGAGACCCGCATCCATCCGTTGTCCGATTCCCCGGTACACTGGACGCTTTCTCCTTCCGCCAGAGAACCGAGCACCTCGGAGGATGTCGAATAACTGGCGCGGACCCTTACGGAAGAAATGGCATACATCGTCTTGTTCACATCCCACACCGCGTATTCTTTAGCCGCCGTGGTCGCGGCAGCCGTCGTCGGCGCCGCTGTTGTGGGAGCGGCCGTCGTAGGCGCCACCGTAGTGGGAGCCGCCGTCGTCGGCGCGGCCGTTGTCTCCGGCTCTGTCTGCGCTTCCGCTGTCGTATCACCGGTAACAATCTCGATTTTCGCTCCGTAAGCGGACGGAGTCTCCGACTCGACCAGCGACTCATTGCTGTCCGCCGCGGACGACTGCTCCCCGCCGTCCGTCGTCGCCTCCGCTCCGCTGCTCTCCTTGTCCTCAGCGGCCGTTGTCCCATTAATAACGACCCCGTCGCCGCTGCCGCAGGCTGTTATGATCACAGCCGCCACCGCTGCCGCCATCAGCACACCCCATTTTCTCCTCATCATGCACCCTCCGTCCTCTTTTTCGTTTTACTTTACCGTTTTCTATCTATATTTTATCTTTTGTTCCGTCTTAATCAATCTTACCGTCGTTCGCCGGCGCAATCCCGTTATTTTCTAACAGTATA
>CAZPGD010000090.1:0-6553 GCA_964585865.1 uncultured Hungatella sp.
TTGCCGAGGGGCAGAAATACGGCGAAATCAAAATGCTGGTGAACGGCGCGGGCGTGTCTCCCAGCCAGGCGCCCGTCGAGGCGATTCTGAAGGTTGATCTCTACGGCACGGCCGTTCTGCTGGAGGAAGTCGGAAAAGTCATTGCGAAAGGCGGAACGGGCGTGACGATTTCCAGTCAGAGCGGCTGGCGTATGCCCGCCCTGACCGCCAGGCAGGACGAACTGCTGGCGACAACGCCCGCGGAGGAACTGCTGGATCTCGAAATGCTTCAGCCCGAAAACATCCGCGATACGCTCCATGCCTATCAGCTGGCGAAGCGCTGCAACGAGAAACGGGTCATGGCCGAATCGGTCAAGTGGGGAGAGCGCGGAGCGCGGATTAACGACATCGCGCCCGGCATTATCGTGACGCCTCTCGCCATTGACGAGTTTAACGGCCCGCGCGGGGATTTCTACAAGAATATGTTTGCCAAGTGCCCCGCGGGGCGTCCCGGCACGGCGGACGAGGTGGCGAACGTCGCGGAACTTTTAATGTCTCCCGCGGGCGCGTTCATTACGGGTTCCACAATCCTGATCGACGGCGGGGCCACCGCAAGTTATTTCTACGGACCGCTTAAGCCGGAACAATAAGCGGGCGCAAATCGGAGGATGATTCCATGAGACGTACGAAAATATCAAAAAGACGGCTCTCTCCCGTCTTACTGCTCCTGCTTATTTGTTCCCTTACCGCCTGTGCGGGGAAAAAGGAAACCGCGGCGCCCGGCGGAAACGAAACGCCGGCAGGGGGCGGTTTAGGCAATTCGGGCGGTGAAAACTCGGAAGCGGCAGTACAAGGCGATTCGGGCGATAAAAACCCGGAAACGGCGGTGCCAGGCGGTTCGGGTGATTCGGACATTTCGGACAATTCGAACAGTGAAAGCACGGAAACGGCGGCGCCGGGCGATTTAGGCGATTCGGGCGATTCGGGCGGTGAAAACCCGGAAGCGGCGGCAGAAACAGATGGCGCCGGCGGGACTCTGGTCGCCTATTTCTCCCATACGGGCGAAAATTACGGCGTCGGAGTGATCGAGAAAGGCAATACGCACATCATCGCGGATATGATAGCGGAAGAAACCGGCGCGGACCTGTTTGAGATCCGAACCGTAAATCCCTATCCGGATATTTACGACGAATGTACGGACGTCGCCAAACGGGAGCAGAACGAGAACGCCCGTCCGGAAATCCTTGATCCGCCTGAAAATCTGGACGGATATGATACGATTTTCATCGGGTACCCGATATGGTGGGGGGATCTGCCGATGGCGGTCTATACTTTTCTCGAGCGTTACGATTTCTCCGGGAAAACGGTCGTTCCGTTCTGCACCCATGAGGGCAGCGGCCTGGCGGGAACGGAAGGAAGCATTGAAAAAACCTGTTCCGGCGCCGCGGTTTTAGACGGACTCGCGATTCGCGGCGCCACGGCGCAAAACGAGCCGGAAGAAGCGCGGACGGACGTCCTGGAGTGGCTTGACGGTCTCGGACTGTGAGGAGAAAGCGGAGAACCTGCCGGCCGTGAGTCTGCCGGTCGGATGATGCGCCGTCCGGCCGGCAGAAGAAAGAGAAAGATCTATCCCAGCACCCGCAGAATCTCCTTCTCCTCCGTCCCGGGCAGCGCCGCCGCCAGCTGCGCCCGCACCCGTTCTTTCGATTCCGCCGGATCCCTCTTATAGGCGGATGTCACATATTCATAGCCGAACATTGCTTCCGGGGTGCTGTACCGGGCGACGCCCCAGCCGTACAGATGTCCGGAACGGTCTTTCATATAGACAAAATCTGCAATATTCACATATGTCTGCATCTGCAGCCGTGTGATCACGGTATCGAACCCTTTATTCCCGCCCTTTCGGTAATTGCATATGTCTTTCAGTTCTTTCGAGAGCAGCGCGCCTCTGGCCGCAATGGTGTCGTAAATCCCCTTATCCTTGTAGGACGCCAGTTCATCATCGAACCGCGCGTCGAAATCGTAGCCGTCCCGGCGGTAATTGACAAAGTCCGGCAGCCATTCCGCGCTGACGAATCCGGCTTTTCCGGAGAAAAATTTGCCGTAGACACACCGGCCGCTGCGGGCTATGGGGCCTTTCCACTCCCACGGTCCGTCGACGCCGTCCCCGAACCACAACTCCCGCGGGCACAACTCCTCGACGGAAAAATCCCTGATCGAATTGCGGAAAAACGGCAGGAACCCGATCTCCTCAACCAGCCGCATCACATCTTCCGGACTGCGCAATATTTGAAATCTCATTACCGGTACCTCCCCGTTTTACGCGGCTGTCCGCGTCTTTTCGCAAAACCGCGCCGCTTTCGAACTTCCGTTACGGATACCCGCCGTTTCACGCGGCCATCCGCCTCTCTTCGCAAAACCGTGCCGCTTCCGAACTCCCGTCACAGATACCTTCCCGTCACGCTTCGCGTCTCGCCGCGTATGGTCTCTACGGTTCCCGCGGCAACGATCCGTCCGCCCTGACTGCCGCCGCCCGGACCCATATCGACCACGTAATCCGCGTTCCGGATCAGATCGAGATCGTGCTCGATCACAATTACCGTCGCTCCCTGATCGATCAGGTTTTGGAACACGAAAAGCAGCGTTTTCACGTCCAGCGGGTGCAGCCCGATCGTCGGCTCGTCAAAAACAAATACCGTATCCGACTGGCCCTTCCCCATCTCGCTGGCCAGTTTCAGACGCTGCGCCTCGCCACCGGACAGACTGGGCGTTTCCTCGCCCAGCGTCAGGTACCCCAGTCCCACATCATGCAGGACCGCGAGCCGGGCGTACACCGTTTTCAGATCCCCGCAGGCTTCCAGCGCCTCGTCCACACTTAAGGACATCAGCTCCGGCAGGGAAAGGGCCGTCCCGTCCTTTTTTACGCGACGGACATCAAAGGCCGCCTTGCCGTACCGGGAACCGCCGCAGTCCGGGCAGGGAATCTCCACATCCGGCAAGAACTGCACGTCCAGGCTGATAGTTCCCGTCCCGTCGCAGGTGGGACACCGGAGGCTGCCTGTATTGTACGAAAAATCACCCGCCTTGTATCCCCACGCCTTCGCGTCCGGCGTTTTTGCGTAAATTTTACGCAGTTCGTCGTGTACGTTCGCGTAAGTCGCCACCGTCGAGCGGACATTGATACCGATCGGCGTCGCGTCGATCAGCTTCACCTGCCGGATCCCTTCCGCCTGTACCGAGAGGACATGGGCAGGCAGCTTTTTTCCGGAAGCGGCCGCCTCCAGCGCCGGGACCAGGCTTTCCAGGACCATCGTCGTTTTCCCGGAGCCGGACACGCCCGTGACCACCGACAGCCGCCCTTTGGGAAAATCCACCGCCAGCGGCCGCACCGTGTGGATCCGGTCCATTGTCATGGAAATCCGTCCCCTTTCAAACAATCTGTCCGCCTCTGCCCGTTCCCTCAGAACGGCCGTATGCTCCGGTTTCAGATAGGGGCCGATCATGGAACGCGGATCCGCCGCCAGATCACTCACCTTCCCCTGCGCGATGACCCGGCCGCCGCCGGCTCCCGCCTCCGGCCCCAGTTCGATGATCCAGTCGGCGCGGGACAGGATATGGGTATCGTGGTCCACCAGCACCACCGAGTTCCCGTCGGCAACCAGATCCCGCATCACCCCGTCCAGGCCCTCGATATTGGACGGATGAAGCCCGATCGACGGTTCATCCAGCACGTACAGCACGCCGGTCGTGCGGTTGCGGACCGCCCTGGCCAGCTGCATCCGCTGCCGCTCCCCGGTGGACAGCGTCGACGACGCCCGGTCCGGCGTCAGATAGGAAAGTCCCAGATCCGCCAGCCGCTTCGCCGCGCTTTGAAATGACTCGCAGATACTCTCCGCCATGGGTCTCATTTCCTCCGGCAGGGAACCCGGCACGCCGTCCACCCATTCGATCAGTTCCGCCAGCGTCATTTCGCAAGCCTGATCCAGGGAAATCCCCCTCAGTTTCGGCGCCCTGGCCTCCGGCGACAGCCTCGTCCCGCCGCAGTCCGGGCAGGGACCCTGGCGAAGAAATTTCTCCACCCGTTTCATTCCCTTCTCGTCCTTCACCTTCGCAAGGGCATTCTCCACCGTATAGACCGCGTTATAATAGGTAAAATCCAGTTCCCCGGCCGTATTGCTTTTCTCATTGTGATAAACGATGCGTTTTTTCACCGCCGGTCCGTGAAAGACCGTCTCCCGCTCCGCCGGCGTAAGCTGATAAAACGGCACGTCCGTCCGCACGCCCATCTCGCGGGCCACGTCTTTCATGATCGACCACATGAGCGTCTGCCACGGGGCAACCGCGCCCTCGTCGATTGTGAGCGACTCGTCCGGCACCAGGACGGATTCATCCACCGTCCGGACGATCCCCGTCCCGGAACAGGAAGGGCAGGCCCCGCCGCTGTTAAACGCCAGTTCCTCCGCCCCCGGCGCGTGCACGCGTTCCCCGCAGACCGGACAGAAGATCTCCCGTTCCGCCGCCACATCCAGTGTAGGCTTAAGATAATGCCCGTTGGGGCACCGGTGACTCGCGAGCCGCGAAAACATCAGCCGCAGACTGTTCAGAAGTTCCGTTGCCGTGCCGAACGTACTGCGGATCCCCGGCACGCCCGGCCGCTGGTGCAGGGCCAGCGCCGCGGGAATGTAGCGAACCTCGTCCACCTGCGCCTTCATGGCCTGCGTCATGCGCCTGCGGGTATAGGTTGAAAGGGCTTCCAGATATCTCCGGGAACCTTCCGCATACAAAACACCCAGCGCCAGAGAAGATTTCCCCGAACCGGACACGCCCGCGATCCCGACGATTCGGTTCAGCGGGATATCCACGTCGATATTTTTCAGATTATGCACCCTTGCGCCGCGCACTTCCACACAGCGCGGCGCGCCTGCTCTCTCCGTTTCCGACATCACAGTCACCTCACAAATTCCTTTTCCCCGAACCGCCGGCCGCGGCCGCGGTTCCCTGACTTCATTGCCCCTGCCGCGATCGCACCCGGCCGACCGTTCCGAATTTTCCGCTCCGCCTCATCCGTTCCCCGCGGTCCTGCCCCGCCTTCTCTTTTCGAAAAACGCCGGCAGCGCCGCGATGCCCGAATCCGTGACCGGTTTCATCCATTTTCCGGAATACAGATGGATCTGCATCAGGACATAACGGACCGGCTCGTCGATATAGCAGCAGATGAAAATGGCCCAGTACGGCAGTTTCAGCACGAATCCGCTCAGAAGCACGCAGGGCAGGACCATTACGTACATGAAAACAATCTCCAGAACCGTCCCGTACACCGCGTCCCCGGAAGCGCGGTACGTATCATTTTGCATCCAGTTCCCCATCCGGATCACGGACACCGCCGCATAGATCAGAAGCATCACGAATCCGGCCCGGTAGGAATCTCCCGACAGGCTCATTGCCGTCAGGATGGGCCTGTGGATCAAAAGGACCAAAAGATCCGCCCCGAAAATCACGGCGCTGCAAAGATATACCAGCCGCTTGGCCCGCTCAAACGCCGTATCCAGTTCCCCGGCTCCCACACATTTCCCCACAAGAATCGACGCCGCGTTGGAAAATCCGGTAAAAAAGCCGATAATCAATCCTTCCAGCGTCCTGAACACCGCCAGCGCCGCGATCACATACTCCGGCTGCCTGCCCAGTGTGATATTAATGATCATATTCCCCGCCCCGATCAGCACCTCATTACAGATGATCGGGAAACATTTGATAAAATATCCCTTCAGCTGTGTGCCCGTCCAACGGAAATGCCCCCTTACGCGGAACAGGTACGGATAGCCGGCCTTCCATGCCAGCAGATAGATGGCGATTACGTTCACCGCCGCGGCGCATGTCGTCGCCAGCGCCGCGCCCCGTATCCCCATGGCCGGAAATCCCAGATGGCCGTAGATAAACACCCAGTTCAGGCACAGATTCACCGCCACCGAAGCCATGGACGCGATCATGGGAATCTTCACCCGTTCCGTGGCGCGCAGAAGGCTGCTCATTGCCATGGAAAAAATCTGCATGAAATAGGCGAAACCCACGATCCGCAGGTACTGCGCGCCGATCTCCCGGATCGCCGGTTTATCCGTGTACACGTTCATGATGAACTCCGGGGCAAAAAGCGCCAGGCAGCCGAAAACAAGCGCCACCGCCATCATGCACATCAGCGTCATTCCGTATGAGCGCTCGATTCCGTCGTCCTCTTTCGATCCCCAGTACTGGGAAATAAATAACATGCCTCCGCCGACGAATCCCCAGTAACCGGAAAACATCAGCGACGAAAACTGGGCGCAGAGCCCCAGCGCCGCCACCGACAACTCGCCCAGCGGCGCCACCATCATGGTATCCACCATGCTGGCCGTCGTCGTCAGCAGATTCTGAAGGGCGATCGGCACGGCGACCGCCGTCAGGCTCCGTAAAAATGAGTTCCAGGGAAAGGATTCCCTTTTCTGATTCAAACGCATGGATCCTCCTGACCATTCATTCTGTCGCCCGCGTCGGCAGCCGGCCGCCGGGGGCGGTGTCCCGGAGCGGCAGCCGGCCCCGC
>CAZPGD010000091.1:0-3392 GCA_964585865.1 uncultured Hungatella sp.
GAGAACAAGATGCAGAAGCTGACGGACAAAATGATCGAGAAGGTGGACAAGGCCGTGGAAGTCAAGACGAAGGAGATCATGACGGTCTGACGGACACAGACGGATATGGGGCAGGGCTTCCTGCCCCTTTTGACCATAACGCGGAGAAAGGAACGGGAAGGACATGGAATTTGACAAGGCAGCGCTGCCGCGCCATGTAGCGGTGATCCTGGACGGGAACGGCAGATGGGCGGCGAGGCAGGGGGTATCCCGCTCCATGGGGCACAAGGCCGGCTGCGAGACGCTGGAAAAGATCGTGGAGGCGGCCGCCCGTATCGGGCTGGAATATTTTACCGTATATGGGTTTTCGACGGAGAACTGGAAACGGCCGGAGGAGGAAGTCGGGGCGCTGATGAGTCTGCTCCGCTACTACATGGGGCGGATCGTCAAGACCGCGAACGAGAATAACGTGCGCGTGTGGATGATCGGCGAAAAGAGCCGTTTCGCGCCCGACATCATAGAGGGGATCGACCGCATGGTGAGGGAAACAAAGGACAATACGGGCATGACTTTTGTGGTGGCGGTCAATTACGGAGGCCGGGACGAGATCGTGCGCGCGGCCAGGAAACTGATCGGGGATTACCGGCAAAACGGCCTGGATGTGTCCGCGGTTACGGAGGACGTGTTTGCCGGGTACCTGGATACCGCCGGGATGCCGTACCCGGATCTGATGATCCGCACCAGCGGCGAAATGCGGCTGTCGAACTTCCTGCTCTGGCAGCTGGCCTATACGGAACTGTACGTGACCGACTGCCTGTGGCCGGATTTCACCCGGGAGGATCTGGAGAAAGCGATTGTGGCGTATCAAAGCAGGGACCGCCGGTTCGGCGGCCGGAAACAGGAGGGGTAGCATGTTCGCAACGCGTCTGATCAGCGGGATCGTGCTGGTGGTCCTGGCCGTGGTGATCGCGGGGGCAGGCGGGCCGGTTCTTTTTGCCGCCGCGGGGCTGATTTCCCTGACAGGGCTGTTTGAACTTTACCGCGTCATGAAGATCGAGAAGACCCTGCCGGCGTTCATCGGTTACGGCGCGGCCGCTCTGTACTACGGTCTTCTGTGGACGGGGCGGGACGGGTACGTGACGGGGCTGGCGGTCGGGCTGCTGATGCTTCTGATGGCCGTCTATGTATTCACCTTTCCGAAGTATAAGATCGGGGAAATCGCGTCCGTCTTTTTCGGCGTGTTCTATACGGCGGTCATGCTTTCCTACCTGTACCGGGTCCGGCAGATGCCGGACGGCGGGTATCTGGTCTGGCTGGTTTTCCTGAGTTCGTGGGGCTGCGATACCTGCGCCTACTGCGTGGGGATGCTGTTTGGCAGGCACCGGCTGGCGCCGGTCCTGAGTCCGAAAAAATCCGTGGAGGGCGCCGTGGGCGGGGTCGCCGGGGCCGCCGTTCTGGGTTTTCTCTACGCGTCGCTTCTGGGCCGGAAAATGGCGGGGGTAGGCAATCCGCGGCTGGCCTGCGCCGCGGCCTGCGCGATTGCCGCCGTCATTTCCCAGGTGGGGGATCTGGCGGCGTCCGCCATCAAGCGCGATTATCAGGTGAAGGATTACGGCCGCCTGATTCCCGGGCACGGCGGCGTGCTGGACCGTTTTGACAGCATGATCTTTACGGCGCCCGCGATCTATTTCGCGATTACGTTTCTGCGGTAGCGGAGGCGGGCGCGGGCGGTTCCGCGAATCCGTTTCCGCCGCGGCGCGTAACAGTGGCCCATGTCCGTTACGCGAACAGGTTTCCGCCGCGGCGTGTAACAGCGGCCCATGTCCTCCGTTTCGCGAACAGGCTTTCGCGGCGGTGTACAACGGATTCCGCAGCCGTTTCCGCGAGCAGGTTTCCGCGGCAGTGTGTGTAGCGGCTTTTGCGTCCGTTTCCGCGAATACATGTCCGCGGCGGCGCGCAGTGTTGTCCGCGGTCAGCATTGCGAATCGGTTTCCGCGGCAGTGCGTACGGGTTCCGGGGTCTGGTTTCGCGAATCCGTTTCCGCCGCGGCGCGCAGCAGTGGTCCGCGTACGTTTCGCGAACAGGTTTCCGCGGCTGCAGGTGACGGCGCCCGCATGGAAGCCGCGGGCGGTTCTGACGGGAAAGGAATACAGATAATATGAAAAAAATCTCGGTTCTGGGTTCCACCGGCTCCATCGGCACCCAGACGCTGGATATTGCGGAACAAAACGGCGATATACAGGTGACGGCGCTGGCCGCCGGGCGCAACATTGCGCTTCTGGAAAAGCAGATCCGCCGTTTCCGCCCGTCTCTGGCCTGTGTGTGGGATGAAAAGAAGGCGGCGGAACTGCGGACGGCGGTGTCCGATCTGGACGTCCGCGTCGTATCCGGCATGGAAGGTCTTATCGAGGCGGCCGCGGAGCCGCGGGCGGAGATTGTGGTCACGGCGGTGGTCGGCATGATCGGCATCCGCCCCACCATTGCCGCCATCCGCGCGGGGAAGGACATCGCCTTGGCGAACAAGGAAACCCTTGTTACGGCCGGTCACATCATTATGCCGCTGGCGAAAGAGGCGGGCGTCCGCATCCTGCCGGTGGACAGCGAGCACAGCGCGATTTTCCAGTGTCTGAACAGTCTGCGGGGCGACGCGTCCGGGCAGATCGGCAGAATTTTCCTGACCGCTTCCGGAGGGCCTTTCCGAGGAATGACCCGCGGCGAACTGGCGGATGTGACGCCGGAGGAAGCCTTGCGGCACCCCAACTGGTCCATGGGACCGAAAGTTACCGTCGATTCTTCCACCATGGTCAATAAGGGGCTGGAAGTTCTGGAAGCCGGCTGGCTGTTCGGCGTGCCCGCCGGGCGGATCCAGGTCGTGATCCAGCCGAAAAGCGTCATTCATTCCATGGTTGAGTTCGCGGACGGGGCCGTCATGGCGCAGCTGGGGACACCCGATATGAAGCTGCCGATCCAGTACGCCCTTTACTATCCGCAGCGGCGGTACCTGCCGGGGAAGCGGCTCGACTTCTGGTCATTGAAACAGATTGATTTTGAGAAACCCGATACGGAGACGTTTCCCGCCCTGTCCCTGGCCTACGAGGCGGGGAAGACGGGCGGGACGATGCCGACGGTGTTTAACGCGGCCAACGAATACGCGGTCGAGCGTTTTCTGGATCACCGGATCGGGTTCCTGACGATCACCGAAATGATTGAGACGGCCATGAGCCGCCATCACGCGGCGGCGGATCCGACCGTGGAGCAGATTCTCGATACGGAGCGGGAAACCCGCGAACTGCTGCGGACTTTATATGAGTGAGACGCGGCGGGCGCGCCGTCCGCGGCGAATGGGGTTCTGCGGGCGCACCGGCTGTCTGCGGCGAATGGGGTTCTGCGGGCGCGCCGTCTGCGGCGAATGG
>CAZPGD010000091.1:3492-6384 GCA_964585865.1 uncultured Hungatella sp.
GGGGAGCGGTGGGTGAGGCGCGTCGGGAACCGGACAGAAAGAAGGATTCTATGAGCATCATCATTGCCATACTGGTATTTGGCCTGATCATCCTGATCCATGAATTCGGCCATTTCATCGTAGCGAAAATAAACGGGATCGCCGTGGTGGAATTTTCCATCGGCATGGGCCCGCGCCTCTTCAGCATCGCCAGGGGCGAGACCCGCTATTCCCTGAAGCTGCTGCCGTTCGGCGGTTCCTGCATGATGCTGGGCGAGGACGAGTCCGACCCGGATCCGCGCGCTTTCAACAACAAATCCGTCTGGTCGCGGATGGCGGTGGTATTTGCGGGCCCGCTGTTCAATTTCCTGCTGGCCTTTGTCCTTTCCCTCGTAATCGTCCATTTCGCGGGGTACGATCCGCCGGAACTGATCGGCGTGCAGGACGGATTTTCCGCCCAGCAGCAGGGGATGCAGGCGGGGGACGTTATCACCCGCATGGATCACACGCGCATCGTTATTTACCGGGACCTGACCATGTTCATGATGACCCATACCAGCCGCCCGATCGAGGTGGAATACTTGCGTCCCCGTGAGGACGGGACAATGGAGAAGCGCACGGCGACGCTGACGCCCATGATTTCGGAAGAAACGGGCACCTATATGCTGGGAATTATCACGAGCGGCTACCGGACGCCCGCGAAAGGGGTGCTGCAGACGCTGAAATACGGCGCCTACGAGGTGGTCTACTGGATCAAGGCCGTGTTTAAGAGCATTGCCATGATGCTCGGGGGGCAGGTTTCGACCGGCGATCTGGCCGGGCCGATCCGCATGGTGGCCATGGTGGACGAGACGGTGGAGGAAAGCATCTCCTACGGAGTTGCGGCCATGTTGTTAAATGTGGCGAATCTCTGCGTACTGTTCAGCGCCAATCTGGGCGTAATGAACCTGCTGCCGATCCCGGCGCTGGACGGCGGCCGCCTGGTGTTCATGCTGATCGAGGCGATCCGCGGAAAGCCCGTGGACCGGGAGAAAGAGGGCTTCGTCCATATGATCGGCATGGCCCTTCTCATGTGCCTGATGGTGTTCATCCTGTTTAATGACATTTCCAATCTGTTTTTCCATTGACGGAAAATACATCCATGTCCGCCGTGCCCGCGCGGCGCGCGCGGACGGGAGCCAAACGGGAGGAGAGAGCGATGGAGCGGAAAAAGACCAGACCCATTCGTATCGGGGACCGGATCATCGGCGGGGGCGGCCCGATCCTGATCCAGTCCATGTGCAATACAAGAACCGAGGACGCGGAGGCCACGACGGCCCAGATTCTGGAACTGGAAAAGGCCGGCTGCGATATCATTCGCGTGGCGGTGCCCACCATGGAGGCGGCAAAAGCCCTGCGTGAAATCCGGAGCCGCATCCATATTCCGCTGGTGGCGGATATCCATTTCGACTACCGTCTGGCCATCGCTTCCATGGAGTACGGGGCGGATAAGATCCGCATCAATCCGGGCAATATCGGTTCCCGCGACCGCGTCCGGGCCGTGGTGGAGAAGGCCCGCGAAAAGGACATTCCCATCCGGGTCGGCGTCAACAGCGGTTCGCTGGAGAAGCCGCTGCTTGCGAAATACGGCGGGGTGACGGCGGAGGGGCTGGTGGAGAGCGCGCTGGACAAGGTGCGCCTGATCGAGGGAATGGGGTACCGGAACCTCGTGATCAGCATTAAATCCTCGGACGTGATGATGTGCGTGAAAGCCCACGAACTGATTTCCGGCAGGACCGATTACCCGCTTCACGTGGGGATCACGGAGGCCGGCACCGTTGCTTCCGGCAATATCAAATCCGCCGTCGGCCTGGGGATCATGCTGCATGAAGGCATCGGGGACACGATCCGCGTTTCCCTGACCGGCGATCCGCTCGAGGAAGTCCGGTCCGCCAGGCTGATTCTGAAAACGCTGGGATTGCGAAAGGGCGGGATCGAGGTGGTGTCCTGCCCCACCTGCGGCCGCACGAAGATCGATCTGATCGCTCTGGCCGGACAGGTGGAAAAGATGGCGGCGGAATTTGACGATCTGGATATCAAGGTGGCGGTCATGGGCTGCGCGGTCAACGGACCCGGAGAGGCCAGGGAAGCGGATCTGGGCATCGCGGGAGGCAGCGGGGAGGGACTGTTGTTTAAGAAGGGACAGATTCTGAGGAAAGTGCCGGAGCCGGAACTTCTGGGGGCCCTTCGGGAGGAACTGGTACAATTACGGGCGCACGGGTGATCGCATGAGCAGGAATTTTTTGGAGGTATTTCCGGAACTGCAGATAGAGGAAGAACTGAGGGAACTGCTGAAACTGGTGCAGGTGGACCGCGTGTCCGCCACCAGGGACCGCAGCCTTCTGCGCGTCTATATCGTCAGTCCGCGGCTGATCGAGAAAAAGACCGTGTTTTCTCTGGAAGAGAAGATTCGCGGGCAGCTTTTCCCCGGCAAGAAGCTGGCGGTAAAGATTATGGAAAAATACCGGCTGTCCGGCCAGTACACTCCGCGGAAGCTGTTCGGGGTCTACCGGGAGAGCCTGCTTGCGGAACTCCGGGCCTACAACATCGTCGAGTACAATATTTTCCGCGGGGCGCGGTGCAGTTTCCCCAGCGAAGACGTGCTCCGGATGACGGTGGAGGACAAACCGTTTTTCCGGGAGCAGATCGGGGAGCTGAAGCGGATCCTGGAGAAAATCTTCCGCGAGCGCTGCGGGCTGCCGCTGACGGTGGAGTATGAATACGCAAAGGCGGCGGAGGAAGCGGAGAAGGAGCAGCCGGCGGACGGCGCGCTGTCCGCGGGCGATGATGGAGAAGACGTGGTGTCTGCGAGCGGGAGCGGCGGGGAGGAGTTGCCGCCGATGGAAAGCGCGGCGGACGCGCCGTCCCACAGGA